>NZ_JANPEO010000494.1:0-15010 GCF_031422975.1 Nocardioides sp.
GGGCGATGTGCGCCGACGACTCGCACAGCACCTCCTGGCCGGGAGCGACCACGGACGCGACGGCCAGCACGTTGGCCATCGACCCGGTCGGGGTGAAGAGCGCGGCCTCGTGGCCGAACATGTCTGCCACCCGCTCCTGCAGCGCGATCACCGTCGGGTCCTCGCCATAGACGTCGTCCCCGACCTCGGCGCGGGCCATCGCCTCGCGCATCGCATCGGTCGGCCGGGTGAGGGTGTCTGAGCGCAGGTCGATCACGTCGGCGAACCTACCCGGGCGCTCTCGCAGAGCGGTGGCCCACCCACACTTCCGATCCACCGAATGTGGCTCACGCACCCCTCGTTGGGCGCGTCTGCAGCAACACGTCCGGCAGCGGTTGCCCAGCCACGTTCGCCGCGCTCCGAATGTGGCTGGCGCACCGCTCAGTCAAGGCTGAAAAGATCGTTCAGGCCTTGCGCAGCATCTCAGCCACCAGGAACGAAAGCTCCAGCGACTGCACCCGGTTGAGCCTCGGGTCGCAGACCGACTCATAGCGGTTGGCCAGACCGGCCTCGTTGATCTCCTCGCCGCCGCCGACGCACTCGGTGACGTCGTCGCCGGTGAGCTCGACGTGTACGCCGCCGGGCCAGGTGCCGAGCGAACGGTGCACGTCGAAGAAGCCCTGGACCTCCTCGATCACGTCGTCGAAGCGACGGGTCTTGTATCCCGAGGACGCCTCGAAGGTGTTGCCGTGCATCGGGTCGCACACCCACGCGACCTGGACGCCCTCGGCGGTGACCTTCTCGACCAGTGCCGGCAGGCCCTCGCGGATCTTGCCCGCGCCGAAGCGGGTGATGAAGGTCAGCCGGCCGGGCTTGTTCCCGGGGTTGAGCCGGGCGGCGTAGGCCAGCGCGTCGTCCGGCGTGGTCGTCGGCCCGAGCTTGATGCCGATCGGGTTCTGGATGCGCGAGAGCAGCTCCACGTGGGCGCCGTCGAGCTGGCGGGTGCGCTCGCCGATCCAGACCATGTGCGCCGAGACGTTGTAGGGCAGATCGGTGCGCGAGTCGATCCGCGTCATCGCGTGCTCGTAGTCGAGCAGGAGGGCCTCGTGGCTGGAGTGGAAGTCGACCCGGTGGAACTCGTCGGGGTCGGCGCCGATCGCCTTCATGAAGGTCAGCGCACGCTCGATCTCGCCGGCCAGCAGCTCGTAGCGCTGGGCGTACGGCGACTCGCGGACGAAGTCGTTGTTCCAGGTGTGGACCTGGCGCAGGTCGGCGTACCCACCCGTGACGAAGGCGCGGACGAGGTTCAGTGTCGCCGCGGAGGCGTTGTAGACGTCGACGAGCCGCTGTGGGTCGGGGGTGCGGGACTCCGGGGTGAAGTCGATGCCGTTGACGGCGTCGCCGCGGTAGGCCGGCAGGGTGATGCCGTCGCGGGTCTCGGTGTCGCTGGAGCGCGGCTTGGCGTACTGCCCGGCCAGCCGGCCCAGCTTGACCACCGGCACGGACGCGGCGTAGGTCAGCACGACCGACATCTGGAGCAGCACGCGCAGCTTGTTGCGGACGTTGTCGGCCGTGACCCCCGCGAACGTCTCGGCGCAGTCGCCACCCGCGAGGAGGAAGGCCTCACCGCGGCTGACGGCCGCGATCTTGGCCTTGAGGTCGTCGCACTCACCCGCGAAGACCAGCGGCGGCGAGAGCCGTAGCTTCGCGACGGCGGCGTCGACCGCGGCGCTGTCGGGGTAGGTCGGCTGCTGGACCGGCTGCATCGCGCGCAACTGCTCGAGGGAGGGGATGGTGCTCACCCCTCAAGAGTACGGGCGCGGGCGCACCATCCGGCCTTCGTGACCGGTGGGCGGTCCGGCGATCTCCCACTCCCCGAGGTGCTCGATGTCGCCGAACCCGGTCCTGTGTCCTCGTACGCTGCGGTTCGACAGCCAGGTGAGCGCCCACAGCGCGACGCCGACACCCATCAGCAATCACGTCACTCTGGCCGCGCCGACGTGTCGAGGCAAGCGCCCGGGCGGGACGCTCAGCCGAAGAACACCTGCGCCTCGGCGTACTCCGCAGGACTCACGAGCTTGAGCTCGCCGGTGCCCTCGATGAGCTTCAGCCGCTCGATCCGGGTGCCCTTGAGCGCCATCATCGTGCCGAAGTCACCCTCGGCAACCGCGTCGATCGCCTGCAACCCGAAGCGGGTCGCGAGCCAGCGGTCGAAGGCCGTCGGTGTGCCGCCGCGCTGGATGTGGCCCAGGACGACGGCGCGCGCCTCCTTGCCGGTGCGCGACTCGATCTCGCTGGCGAGGCGGTCGCCGATGCCGCCGAGGCGGACGTGCCCGAAGGCGTCCTTCTCGCCGGAGACGAGCGTCATCTCGCCGCCGTCGATCGGCATCGCGCCCTCGGAGACGACGATGATCGGGGCGTACTGGCTCTGGAACCGCGTCTCCACGCGGTTGCAGACGTCTGCGATGTCGAAGGGCTGCTCGGGGATCAGCACCATGCTGGCGCCGCCGGCGATCCCACTGTGCAGCGCGATCCAGCCGGCGTGCCGGCCCATCACCTCCACGACGAGCACACGATGGTGCGACTCGGCCGTGGTGTGCAGACGGTCGATCGCCTCGGTGGCGATGTTGACGGCCGTGTCGAAGCCGAACGTGAAGTCGGTGCCGGACAGGTCGTTGTCGATGGTCTTCGGTACGCCGACGACGTTGACGCCGAGGTCCGCGAGCTTGGTCGCAACGCCGAGCGTGTCCTCGCCGCCGATCGCGACGAGGGCGTCGACACCGTCCTTGGCGAGGTTGCGCTGGATGCTCTCGACGCCGTTCTCGATCTTGAACGGGTTGGTGCGGCTCGAGCCGAGGATGGTGCCGCCGCGCGGGAGGATGCCGCGGCACTGGGCGATGCCGAGCTCCATCGTCAGGCCCTCGAGCGGTCCCTTCCAGCCGTCGCGGTAGCCGACGAAGTCGAAGCCGTGCGTCATCACGCCCTTGCGCACGACCGCGCGAATCACCGCATTGAGCCCTGGACAGTCGCCGCCTCCGGTGAGCACTCCGACGCGCATCTTCACTCCCTCAATCGCTGGATTTGATCGATCAAACCCTAGTCATGCCGGCTCTCGGTGGGAAGGGGGTACGCATCGGCACGCCAGAACCCGCGCTCGCTCGTCACGCGGACCCACGTCCACCCACGGCTGCACTAGCCTCGGCGCCATGACGTTCTCCATCGTGGCGCGCTCCGACGACGGTGAGTCGTGGGGCGTCGCCGTGGCCTCCAAGTTCCTCGCCGTCGGCTCCGCCGTCCCGGCCGCCGTTGCCGGTGTGGGCGCCATCGCGACCCAGGCCGATGCCAACGTGTCCTACAAGTTCCTCGCCCTGGCTCATCTCGACGACGGCGCGACCGCACCGATCGCGCTCGAGCGCCTCCTCGAGGAGGACGACAAGCGCGACCACCGTCAGGTCGGCATCGTCGACGTGGAGGGCACACCCGCGACGCACACCGGCCCGGAGTGCTACGCCTGGGCCGGCGGGACCACGGGCCCGGGCTACGCGATCCAGGGCAACATCCTGACCGGCCCCGAGGTCGTCGCGGCGATGGAGGCCGCATGGCTGGCAACGGCCGACCAGCCCCTCGCCCGCCGGCTGACCTCCGCACTGAAGGCGGGGGACGACGCCGGCGGCGACTCGCGCGGCCGGCAGTCCGCGGCCGTCCTCGTGGTCAAGGACGGAGCCGGGTACGGCGGCCTCGACGACGTCGCGGCCGACCTGCGCGTCGACGACCACGCAGACCCGGTGGCTGAGCTGATCCGCCTGCTGGACCTCAACGATCTCTACCTGACGGCATCGACCGACGCGGAGAAGGTCGCGATCGACGACACCCTGCGTGCCGAGCTCCAGGAGCGCGCTCGAGCCAACGGCCGAGCGGACTTCCCCGCCTGGGTCGGTGCGGAGAACTACGAGATGCGTGTCGCCGAAGACTTCAGCTGGCTCGACCGGAGGGTGCTGGAGATCCTGCGAAGCAGCTCGTGACTAGGCCGGCTTCGTCGCGACGACGTTGAACTCGTTGTAGGTGAATGCCTTCCCGGCGAAGCGTGGGAAGGGGAAGCTGCGCCACTTCGAGGGTCGTAGGCCGAGCGCGGTCGAAAGGTCCATCAGGTCCTCGCCCGTGGTCCAGCGCACGTGCGTCGGGTCGGAGGCGTAACCACGCTCCTGCGGGCAGATGAACAGCACCCTGCCGCCGGGCTTGAGGTAGGGCAGGTAGTCACGGACGACCTGCTCCCCCATCTCGGGCGGCATGTGCTCGATGACGTGCGCGACCAGCATCGCGTCGAACGACTCGGGCACCCGCAGCTCGGACTTCTCCCACTCCTCGACCGTCAGCGCGTTGACCCCACGCTCGCGCGCGATCTGGATCGAGGTGGCGTTGTGATCGACGCCGAGCGAACCCGCACCGAGCGTCTCGAGGTTGCGGCCGATGCCGCAGCCCACGTCGAGGGTGCGGCCGAGCTCGTGCCGACGCAGGTTCCACTGGTAGGGCGCCTGCACGTTGAGGAGCTGCTTCCACCGCGCGGTCTCCTTGTCGTGGAGCCGCTTCGCGTAGTCCTCACCCCGTGTGTCGCGCATGCGAGAGAACTTACCGGAGACGGCGACTAGTTTGATCCCCATGTCCGTCCTCGCCATCGATGCAGGGACGACGGGGGTCACCGCCGTCGTCGTCAGTCCCCAGGGCCAGATCGTCGCCAAGGGCTACCAGGAGTTCGCCCAGCACTTCCCCCAACCCGGCTGGGTCGAGCATGCGCCGGAGGAGATCTGGCAGGCCACCCTCGAGGCGACCAAGGACGTGCTCTCCCGCGTCGATGCCGGCGAGCTCACTGCGATCGGCATCACCAACCAGCGCGAGACGATCGTGTTGTGGGACCGCGAGACGCTCGGCTCACCCCGCCGCGCGATCGTCTGGCAGGACCGGCGCACCGCCGAGATCTGCACCCGCCTGCGCGACGCCGGCCACGAGGACCGGGTCAGGGCGCTCACCGGCCTGCGCCTCGATCCCTACTTCTCCGGCACCAAGCTGATGTGGCTGGCCGAGCACGAGCCGCACACCTGGGCGCTCGTCGAGTCCGGCCGCTACGCCGTCGGCACCGTCGACTCCTACCTGATCGCCCGGATGACGCGAGGCACCTGGCACGTCACCGACGTCTCCAACGCGAGCCGGACACTGCTCTTCGACCTCGAAGCCGGCGACTGGTCCGACGAGCTGTGTCAGCTCTTCGGCGTCCCCCGCGACGCGCTGCCCGACCTCGTGCCCAACTGGGGAGAGGTGGCCTCCACCGACGCGGCGGTCTTCATGGGCTTGTCACTCCCCATCGCCGGCATCGCCGGCGACCAGCAGTCGGCGCTCTTCGGCCAGACCTGTTTCGACGAGGGTGACTCCAAGTGCACCTACGGCACCGGGTCCTTCATCCTCACCAACACCGGAAGCACGGTGCAGCGGTCCGAGGCCGGGCTGCTCAGCACCGCGGCCTGGCGCTCCCCCGACGGTGTCCTCACCTATGCCAACGAGGGCGCCATCTTCGTGACAGGCGCGGCGGTGCAGTGGTTGCGAGACGGACTGCAGATCGTCGGCAGCGCCGCCGAGACCGCCGCCATCGCCGCCACCGTGCCCGACACCGACGGCGTCGTCTTCGTGCCCGCCCTCACCGGCCTCGGCGCCCCGCACTGGGACCCGTACGCACGCGGCCTGATCATCGGCATCACCCGTGGCACGACCCGCGCACACATCGTCCGCGCGACCCTGGAGGCCATCGCCTTCGAGGTCAGGGACGTCCTCGAGACCATGCCGGAGATCGCGTCGCTGCGCGTCGACGGTGGCGCGGCCGCCAACGACATGCTCTGCCAGTTCCAGGCGGACCAGGTCGGGCTCCTCGTCGAGCGGCCGAAGATCGTCGAGACCACGGCGCTGGGTGCGGCGTTCCTGGCCGGGCTCGGCACCGGGGTCTGGGACTCGACCGAGGCGCTGCGCGAGACGTGGGCCCTGGACAGGCGCTTCGAGCCGGTCGGCGATCGCGAGGCCGCCGACCGGGCGCACGCCCGCTGGCAGGACGCGGTCGAGCGGTCGAAGGGCTGGGCGACCTAGCGGTCGGTGAGCCGCGCCAGCGCGGACTCGGCCCTCGCCAGCGCGGCCTCCGACTCGGCGACCGTGTCCGCTGCCTCGGACCTCACGTCCTCGGCGTCGGCGAGCTCGTCGTCATTCTCCTCGAGGTCGCTCTCGAGCTGGGCGATGCGGCCCCTCAGCTCATCGACCTCGGCCTGCAGCTGCAGCGACCGCGCCTGGAGCGCGTCGACCTCTTCGGCGGCAGCCGTCAACGCCTCTCGCGCGGCCTCCACCTCCGCCTGTGCCTCGTGGACGACCTCGGTGGCGGCACGGCGTGCCTTGTGGTCGGCCTCGGGATCGGGCACGACGTGCAGGTCGGGTCGGGGCGGCGGGGTCGCCTCGCGCGGCGCGGCGACGAAGCCGCGTGCTTCCGGCACGGCCAGCGCGCCGGCGATGTCGGCAGTGCCGACCCCGGTCGCGGTCAGGGCGGCGACCAGCAGCCCGCTCCGGACGGCTGTCGCCGCCCCCTCGTCGAGGATCGCCGCCGTGAGGGTGGCCTCCACCTGATCGGCGACGGCCTGGGTGACCCTGACGCCCTCGTCGTGGGCGAGCCCGCGCGCCTGCGTCGTCACCGCTGCGGTCAACTGGCGGCGCTGCCGGGTGAGTGCTCGAAGCTCTTCGCCGTCGAGATTGGCCTGCGCCTCCCGCAGGGCCGCTCCGACGGACAGCACCTGGTCCACCTGAGCTGCGTCACGGCGGACGAGCAGGTCGACGACCCAGGCCGCCAGTGACGGCTTCTTCAGGGCCTTGATCCGGGCCGCGAAGGCCTTGTCCGTCTTGTGCTCCTTCGCCAGCGCGTCGCGGGCAGGCGTGAAGTCGGCCAGCGGCAGCCCGTAGAGCCGGTCGGCGATCTCGAGGAGCGAGTCGGTCACACGCTGGATCCTAGGGCGAGGCGATACTCCAGCTCGATCGGGTGCGGCGCCCACGGGCACTCCTGAGTGACCCCGGTGGGTGACCACCCGAGGGTCTCGTAGAGGCCACGTGCGCGATGGTTCTCGGTCAACACCCACAGGCGGGTGGCTCCGGCATCGACCGCGCGCCGTACCCCGTCGCGAGCCATCCCTCGTCCCCACGCGTCGGGGTGCACGGCAAGGTGGCGCAGCGAGTCAGGGTCGTACGCCGCGAGGGCCACCAGCCCCGAGTCGCCGACGACCACCTCGGTGACGACCTCGGGGTCGTCGAGCAGCAGCACCCACCGGGTCAGCACCGCGTCATAGGGGAACGGCAGCTCACCGAAGACATGGGCGAGACCGACGAGGTTGGCGTCACGCTCGAGGTCGGTCAGCGGCCCGGCATCGGCCGGCGTCGCCCTTTGCCAGTCATGGCGGCGGACGCCCGCCTCACGCGTCATCGTCGAGGCCATGCTCGATGGCCCAGCGGGTCAGTTGCACGCGGTTGTTCATCTGGAGCTTGCGCAAGGTGTTCTGCACGTGGTTCTGGACCGTGCGGTGCGAGATGACCAGCCGCTCGGCGATCTGCTTGTAGCTCAACCCCTTCGCGACCATCTTGAGGATCTCGGTCTCGCGGTCGGTCAGCTCGTCGCGCGGGTCGTCGGCCGGGCCGTCGGCCAGTCGACGGAACTCCCCCAGCACCAGGCCGGCCAGACCGGGCGTGAAGACGGTGTCGCCGGCCGCGACCCGGCGCACGGCGTCGATCAGCTCGTCGCGCGACGCCGACTTCACCAGATAGCCGGTGGCACCCGCCTTGACCGCCTCGAGCACGTCGCTCTGCTCGCCGGACGCGGAGAGGATCAGCACCCGCGCCGACGGGTCGTGCTGCAGGACCTGCGCAGTGACCTCCACACCGTTGGGGCCGGGGATCTGCAGATCGAGTACGACGACCTGCGGGCGCGCCGCGGGGAAGCGGGCCAGTGCCTGGTGTCCGTCGGCGGCCACCGCCACCACGTCGAAGCCCGCCGCCACCAGGTCGCGTTCGACGGCGTCACGCCACATCGGGTGGTCGTCGACCACCATCACCCTTGTCATGACGGCGAACCTACCGCCGCCCTTGTGCGGGTGGGCCCGACGAGGGTGCCCAACGATCACGTCGCGAAAGGGGGCCGAAGGCGCGTCAGTCCTGCTCGGATCGCAGGTAGCGGCCGCGGCGGTGCCCCAGCGGGTCGTCGACGACGCCGAGGGTGGCCGACCCGATCCGGCACGTCACCTCCATCGACCAGCCGACATCGCGGATGTCGTGGACGACGCAGTCGGCCCAGGTCTCCACGTCGGCGAGGCGCGGACCGAACGCCGTCTCGAGCCAGTGATCGGCAGCGAAGAGGCCGCCGGGCGCGGGCATCTGCCCCGCGAACTTCTCCGCCAGGTCTTGGTGGCGCCACTCCAGCAGCTGCACCACGCAGCGCGGGGCCACACCGTCTCGCAACCGGTCGGCCAGGTCCGAGTCCGGGTCGAGCAGTCCCAGGACGTAGGACGGCTCGCTCACGGCCACCATCAACGACGACACCGTCAGCCCGGCCCGGTCCGCCCCGGCACCGGCGGTCCACAGCGACACCTGACCGCCGAGGCGGCCACGCAGCCGGCGCGCGCCGTCACGCTCCCCCGCGGGACTGGCGAACGGGTGGTCGGAGTGAATGGTCATGAGTTCCGCCGCCGTCGCCACGGCATCTTCAGCGGTGGCTGCGGCGCCGCGACCGCGCACGTGCGGCTGGCGGCGATCCGCCAGTAGAGCCGCTCCCCCACGACCCGCACCGGCGGCAGCCACAGCAGCGGCACGAACCAGAACGTGATCGGCGAACGGGCCAGGACCCGGCGGATGGCGTCGTAGCCCTCGAACCGCCCCTGCGGGGTGAGCAGCTGAAGGGCCCGGTCTGTGTCCTCGCGGGTGACCCGCGGATCGTCGTGCGCGCCCGGCTCGGCGGTGCCGACGAAGCGATGGGTGCCCGTCACGTCGAGCCAGGCCAGCACCTTGGCCCAGCGGTGGCAGAAGGAGCAGTAGCTGTCCCAGATGACGATGCGCTCTGAGTCGGTCATAGCGGAACAGTCAACTCCCATTCGGTTCCGTGCGTGCCGGTGTCGAGCGTCGCCGTACCACCCAGGTCGGCGATCCGGCCGCGGATGGACTCGCTGACGCCCAGTCGGCCTTCGGCGGCAGCCGACTCGAGTCGTCCGGAGGGGATGCCCGGACCGTCGTCGCGGACCGACACGACGACCTCGTCGGGCAGGGCCTCGAGCAGCACCCAGACCCGCGCACCGGCACCCACGTGCGTGGCGACGTTGTCGAGGCACGAGCCCACGGCCGCCGCGATCTCATGGGCCACGTCGCTCGGCAGCGGCACCGGCACGCCCGGTGTGGCCACCTCGACCCGCAGGGAATGCCTCGTGCCGAGCTCCTCGAGCATCCCGGCGAGGTCGCTCACGGCCGGGCCGGCGGTCACGGTGCCCTGTTGGCGGATCAGGGAGCGCAGCAGGCGCTCCTGCTCCCCTGCGAGCCTGCCGAGCTCGGCCAGCTCCGGGGGCGCGCCGGTCTCGGTGCCCCGGCGCTGGACCAGTGCCAGCACCTGCAGGACCCCGTCGTGCACGGCACGCGCGAGGCGGGTGCGCTCCTCGGCGGCGGCCGCCGCACGCTCGGCCGTGTCCCGCTCGGTCGCCATCCGCTGGAGCGACGCGCACATGTAGCCGACGGTCGGCCCGCCGATCATCAACAAGAAGACGTTGCCGTAGTTGGCCTGGTCGATGCCGTCGCGCAGGACCAGGTCGGTGATCGAGAGGAGCGCGGCCGCCGCCAGGCCGCCCTTCCAGTGCCAGTGCACGGCCCAGGCCAGCAGTGCGCCCATCACCCAGAAGCCGGGGATGGTGGCGTTGTAGTCGGCGCCCTTGATCAGCGGCGTGGCCGCGATCGAGCCGACCGCCCAGGCCAGGTCGAGGGCGAGGAAGGTCGTCGTACGCCGCTGCGCGCTGGTCGAGGCCCAGATCGCGTATCCCGTCCACGCCACCATCGCCCCGACCGCCACCACGGCTGCCCAGGGGTGGTCGTAGTTGTCGCGTCGGTAGATGTTGAGGACGATCAGGTTGATCGTGACCAGGACCCGCACCAGCGCGAGCGCGCGGAAGAGCCGGTCCTCGACCGCCGCGCCCGCGCCGGTGACTGCGAGGTCGCGGTCTCGAGGAGTCAGGACGCCTTCTTCTGCGAGGGCGTGGAGTCGGGCCCGTCGGCCGCCTCCCTGGCGACCAGAGCTGCGGCCTTGGCGAGCTCCTTGGCCTTGGCGGCATACATGTCGACGTACTCCTGCTGGGAGAGCCGCATGATCTCGTACATGATCTCGTCGGTGACTGCGCGCAGGATGTAGCGATCGTTGACGAGTCCGGCGTAGCGCGAGAAGTCCAACGGCGGGCCGAACCTGACGACCGGGCGGGTCCACTGGCCGAAGACCTTGCCGCTGGGCGCCACGACGTCGGTGCCGACGACGGCACACGGCACGACGGGGGCACCTGTCTCGAGCGCGAGCCGGGCGACGCCGGTCTTGCCGCGGTAGAGCCTGCCGTCGTGGCTGCGCGTGCCCTCGGGGTAGATGCCGAACAGCTCGCCGGTCTCGAGGATCATGGTGGCCGACTTCATCGCACCTTCGGCAGCGTTGGCCCCGGAGCGGTCGATCGGCACCTGACCGGCACCCGAGAAGAACTTCTTCTGGAACCAGCCCTTGATCCCCGGCGTCGTGAAGTACTCCGCCTTGGCCACGAAGGTCACCCGCCGCGTCAGCGTCAGCGGCATGAACAACCAGTCGGCGTACGAGAGGTGGTTGCTCGCCAGGATCGCCGGCCCCTCGGAGGGCACGTTGTCCACGCCGTAGGCCTTGGGTCGGAAGATGATGCGCAGGAGGGGCCCGAGAGCGACCCACTTCAAGAACCAATAGAGCACGGGGAGAGCCTAGCCTTGATAGCCATCTCGCGAGCAGGCCTCGACGAGTCGTCCATCTGGTGCACAATCGGCGCATGCTGATCACGCCGACGGCCGAGCCGTTCTCCGCGCCCGCACGTCCCGACCTCACCCACGGTCGCAAGATCGGCGTCCTGGTGAGCCACGGATTCACCGGATCCCCAGCCTCGATGCGCCCCTGGGCCGAGTCCCTGGCTGCACAGGGTTTTGCCGTCGAGCTGCCGCTGCTGCCGGGTCACGGCACCCGCTGGCAGGACCTCAACAAGGTGGGCTGGTCGGACTGGTACGCCGCCTTGACGGCGTCCTTCGACAAGCTCGTGGCGGAGAACGACGCCGTGGCGATATGCGGGCTCTCGCTCGGCGGGGCGCTCGTGCTGCGTCTGGCCGCCGACCGACCCGACGAGGTCGCCGGTGTCGTCGTGGTCAACCCCGCGGTCAACACGACTCGCCTCGACGTCAAGGCGCTGCCGGTGCTGCGCTTCCTCGTCGGAGGGTTCCCCGGGATCGCCAACGACATCAAGAAGCCGGGCATGGACGAGTACGCCTATCCCAAGACGCCGCTCAAGGCCGCCTACTCGATGATGTGGCACGGCTGGAAGCCGCTGCGGACCGACCTGGCGAAGATCACCTCGCCGATCCTGTTCTTCAAGTCCGTCGAGGACCACGTCGTGGACGAGACGTCGCTCGCGATCATCAAGAAGACGGTGTCCTCACGCGAGTTCACCGAGGTCAGCCTGCCCGAGAGCTATCACGTGGCCACGCTCGACAACGACGCCGAGCTGATCTTCACCGAGTCGGCCGACTTCATCGCCCGCGTCTGCGCTTGAGGGCTCGGGTTACCGTTTCTCCGTGAGTGGAACCGGCGACAGCGAGCGGGCGCACGACGAGGCGTGGCGGGCCATCGTCGACAACTTCGGCGACCGTGCCGAGATCGACGAGCCAGCCGAGGTCGAGCCTGCCCCGCCCCGACCGACGTCGGAGCCCGACCCCGATCCGTTCGTGGTGCGCGCTGCGGCGTACGACGAGGCCGAGCGGTTCGTGCCGCCGCCCCCACCGCCCGTGCCGCGTCCTGAGCCGAAGCGGGCTGTCGCCTGGGCGGGTCTGTTCGGCGCGCCGCTCCTCGTGCTGATCGCGATGGTGCTCGGGATCGACCTGCCGGGGCTGCTCGACTACCTGCTCATCGGCTGGTTCGTCGGCGGCTTCGTGTATCTCGTCGCCACCATGTCCCGCACGCCCCGGGAGCCCTGGGACGACGGCTCGCGCATCTGAGCCAACCGGCTGTTCGCGAACCGTCGGACGGCGCTAGTGTCGGCGGCGTGAGTGTGAGCGAGAGCGTCGAAGTCACCGGCCACCTGATGGACAGCGGGATTCTCTCCCGCATCCTCGACGACATCCGGGAGTACGACGGCGACTACGTCATCGACCACTTCGATGTCGGTCATGAGGCGTCCGACATCAGCCAGGCGACCATCGTCGTCACCGCGGAGGACGACGAGGCCCTCCAGCGCCTGCTGATGCGACTGCAGACGCGCGGCGTGAACCAGGTGGACCCGGGCGAGGCGTCGGTCAGTGTCGCCGACCTCGACGGAGTCTTCCCCGACGGCTTCTACTCCACCACCAACCTGGTGACCCGGATCCGGATGAACGGACGCTGGAGCCCGGTCGAGAACCCCGAGATGGACTGCGGACTCGTCGTCGACGGCGAGCGCGTCTACACACTGCCGATGTCGGACGTGAAGGTCGGCATGCACGTCGTGACGAGCGCCTCCGGGATCAAGGTCACCTCGCCGGTCCTGGAGAAGGGGAGCGACTCCTTCGGCTTCATGGACTCCGACGTGTCCAGCGAGAAGCCCCAGGCCGTGCTGGTGCGTCAGGTTGCCGACGGCATGCGCGAAGCCAAGGCGGCCGGCAAGTACGTCCTGTGGGTCGGTGGCCCCGGTGTCGTCCACACCGGCGCCGCTCCCGCGATGGTGGAGCTCGTCAACGCGGGCTTTGTCGACGTGCTGTTCGCCGGCAACGCACTGGCGACCCACGACATCGAGTCCTCCCTCTACGGCACCAGCCTGGGCGTCGACCTGGCCATGGGACGCGGCGTCGAGCACGGCCACGAGCACCACATCCGGGCGCTCAACACCATCCGCAAGCAGGGCTCGATCAAGGCCGCGGTCGACAACGGTGTCCTGACCGGCGGCATCATGCACGCCATGGTCACGCACGAGAAGCGCTTCGTGCTCGTGGGCTCGGTCCGCGACGACGGCCCGCTGCCCGACGTCTACACCGACGTCATCGAGGGGCAGCGCGCGATGCGCGCCGAACTGACCGACGTGGGCTTCTGCCTGATGGTGGCGACGATGCTCCACTCGGTGGCGACCGGCAACATCCTGCCGGCGTCGATCCCGCTGGTCTGCGTCGACATCAACCCTGCCACGGTCACCAAGCTCGCCGACCGCGGCTCCAGCCAGGCCAAGGGCATCGTCACCGACGTCGGGCTGTTCCTCGAGCAGCTGGCGCTCGAGCTGATCCCGGGCTACCGCCGGGGCTGACCGCCCGCCCGTCGCGCCAGCTCGGCCGCCCCCACCAGTCCCGCCTCGGGCCCGAGCAGGGCCGACACGATGGGCGGTACGGCGCGGTGGGCCGCAGCGACGAGCGAGCGCTGCAGCGCGTTGCGGGCCGGCTCGAGCAGCCGGTCCCCCGCCTGCGAGACCCCGCCGCCGATCACCACGACGTCGGGGTCGAAGGCAGCCACGAGGTTGGCGACCCCGACGCCCAACCAGTCGCCCACCGAGGCGAAGGCCTGTCGAGCCACCATGTCGCCCGCCTCGGCGGCCTCGGTCACCATCGGCCCGGTCACCCGGTCGGGGTTGCCGCCGCTGGCTTCCTCCAGCACTGATGGCTGCTCCCCCATGCGCTGGCGGGCGAACCGCACCAGCGCGTTGCCCGAGGAGTACTGCTCCCAGCAGCCACGCCCCCCGCACTCACACGTCTGGCCGTCGGGCACGACCTGCATGTGCCCGAACTCCCCGGCCATGCCGTTGGCGCCTCGCACCAGCCGCCCATCCATGAGGATCGCGCCGCCGATGCCGGTGCCCATGGTGACCACCAGCGCCGAGTGGGCGCCCCGCGCTGCGCCGTACGTCCACTCGGCCACGGCCGCGCAGTTGGCGTCGTTGTCCAGCACGACCGGCACGCCCCAGCGCTCGCTGAGCCGCTCGCGGACGTTCTGTCCCTGCCAGGGCAGGTGCGGGGCGAACATCACCCGGTCCGCGGCCGCGTCGACGAAGCCGGCTGCCGCGACGCCGACGCCCGCGATGGGGAAGCCGTCGGCCGCCTCCAGGACCGCCGCCTCCAGGGCGTCCTCGACCTGCGCGATGTCCACGCGACGGCCCGGCGTGGCACGGCGTGCCGTGCGGCCGACATGCCCCATCACGTCCACCACGCCGGCGAGCACCTTGGTGCCGCCGACGTCGACGCCGACCCAGACCGGTTCCATCGCGGTTGTCACTCCCCGATCCTGTCGTATCGCAGTGTCCAGACCACTCGCACCCCAGGCATGACCCGAAGTGACTAGTGCCATTGACCACTCGGGCCATTTCGGGCCACAAGCCTGCCGCGTGGTCGCGACGCTCACTACTCTCGGTCTGATATCCGCCGGGACCACTGTGAACGAGGGGTTGGAATGCACACGCTGGGACCACGTCGCCCACGGCGCAACGAGCGCGGAACAGCGGCGCTGGAGTTCGCGCTCGTCGTGATCCCGCTGCTGCTGATCCTCGGGGGCATCGTCAACTTCGGGATGGCCTTCTCGCAGAAGCTGGCCCTCGACAACGCCGTCCGTCAGGCTGCGCGTGCCGCCGTGGTGGACACCGGTACCAGCCCGACGACCGAGGCCGTCAGCTCCTTCAACGGGACGGCGATCGCCCGCCAGGGCGAGAACGTGGCCATCACCTTCTCCGGCAAGACGACGTGCAAGGGCAGCATCTTCGGCGAACGGATCAAG
>NZ_JANPEO010000495.1:0-5065 GCF_031422975.1 Nocardioides sp.
CGGTCCCATGTCGGGAGCGCCCGGGACGTCGGCGATCCGGCGGTGCACGAGCTCGCGCACGGCGCGCTGATCGATCCGGCGGCCGCGAGCGCCCAGGAAGAGTGCCGCGCCTGCGCCCTCGACCCACAGCGCCGACCGTCCCAGGCTCAGCCACCGCTCGACGGCCCGAGCAGCCGGCCGGCCATAGGGCACCGACCGCTCCTTGCGGCCCTTGCCGAAGACCCGGACGACCTGGCGCTGGGTGTCGAGGTCGTCGATGTCGAGGCCGACCAGTTCCCCCACCCGGATGCCGGTGGCGTAGAGCAGCTCCAGCATCGCGACGTCGCGCAGACCCACGGGTGAGCCGTCGTCGGCCCGGTCGGCGGCGGCCCGGATCAGGTCGGCTGCCTCGTCCGCCCGGAGCACGGGCGGCAGGGTCTTGTGCTTCTTGGGCGAGCCCAGGGAGGCACCAGCATCAGAGGGGGCCCGTCCCGTGCGGGCCAGCCACGCCGTGAACACCCTCGCGGCGGTGGCGCGACGCGCGATCGTCGTCCTCGACTTCCCCGTCGTCTGCTGCTTGGCCAGCCAGCTGCGCAGGGTCCGCAGGTCCAGGGCCGCGACATCGTCGATCCCGAGCCGGGTGGCGTGGTCGAGCAGGCTGACGAGGTCGCCGAGGTAGGCCCGCACGGTGTGGGGTGTCAGGTCGCGCTCGGAGGTCAGGTGCCGCTCGTAGTCGGCCAGCACCCTGGCCATCGGCTCGGGGAGGGTGCCCTCGCTCGCCTCCACCTCGCCCTCGGTCGCCATGCCTCGATCGTAGGTCTGTCGGGGCAGCGGACACCGCAGCCACGACGGGGCGGGGCGCACCGACGCCGTCTCACGACCGTCCTCCGCCCGAGACGAGTCGCCAGCCGTCAACCCCCAGGCGCACCAGACCGGCGTCGGCCAGGGCGACCAGCACGCGATCTGCCTCCAGCACGCCGACGCAGGCGACGTTGCTGATCGA
Organism: Nocardioides sp.; assembly: GCF_031422975.1. GTDB lineage: Bacteria > Actinomycetota > Actinomycetes > Propionibacteriales > Nocardioidaceae > Nocardioides. The sequence goes on from NZ_JANPEO010000495.1 coordinate 983, forward strand.
CGCGGTGCTCGCGCCCCGGGCGACCGGCACGGCGTCGAGCACCCGGACCTCGCGCAGCGAGAACCCGTCGTGGGGTCGCCGCGGCCCTCGCGGCACGGCCACCAGGTGCTCCCCCGCGGCGCCGACGAGCTCCAGCACCTCCAGCCCGCTCGTGACCAGGCTCGCCGCGCCGTTGCGGATGCGCTCGTGGACGCCCTGGGACGTCACGCTGGTCACCGGGCCCGGCACGCCCATCAGCACCCGGCTCAGCTGATCGGCCCAGTTGGCCGTGTTGAGCGCGCCGCTGCGGAGGGCAGCCTCGACCAGCACGGTCCCCCTGCTCAGTGCCGCGATCAGCCGGTTGCGGGACAGGAAGCGCACCTTGGTCGGCGCCGAACCCAACGGCGCCTCCGAGATCACGGCGTGGTGCTGGGCGATGTGCTGGATCAGCTCACGATGGGCGGTGGGATAGACCCGATCGGCGCCGCACGCCAGCACCGCCACGGTCGCTCCGCCGGCCGCGATCGCGCCGCGATGCCCAGCCTGGTCGATGCCGAACGCCGCCCCGGAGACCACCGCAGCGCCCGCGCGGGCAACCGTGGCCGCCACCTCGGTGGCCACGTCGAACCCGTAGGACGTGGCAGACCGGGACCCGACGATCGCGATCGACTCGGCCAGCTCGGTGAGCCGCATCGGCCCCCGGACCCAGAGCCCGACCGGGATGCCGCCGAGCCCCTGCACCCGCTGGCCGTGGGCGAGGTCGTCGAGCTGGCTGGGCCATTCGTCGTCGGCCGGGGTGACGAACCGGATGCCCTGGCGCTCGGCCGCGGACAGCAGCCGCTCCGGGTCGGTCGCCTTCAGCCGGGCCGCGAGCTCGGGGCGGGAGTCTTGCCCAGCGAGCAGCTCGTCGACCACCCGCAGCGCACCCACGGTCGTGACCCGGTCAGCCACTGTGGCGTCGCCCGGCTCGACGGCGTGGCTCAGCCGCACACGCGCCCGGCGCTCCTGCTCGGCGCTCACGAGGCGAGCTCCATGGCCGCAATGTCGATCGGCTGGCTGCCACGCAACGCCAGCGCCGTGCGGACGTCCTCCACCTCCGGCACCTCGCGCCCGGCCACATCCGCCACCGACAGGGCCACCCGGTGCACCCGGGTCAGTCCACGCCGGGTCAGCCGGCCCTCCGACATCGCCACCTCCAGCAACCGCACTCCCTCGGCGGGCAGCGGCCAGTGCTCGCACAGCACCGGCCCGGGCACGGCGGAGTTGAGCCCGAACCCAAGACCGGCATAGCGGGCGGCCTGCCGCGAGCGCGCCGACGCGACCAGCGAGCGGAGCTCAGCTGAGGTCCGACGAGGGGCGAACCGATCGTGTCCCCGGTGGACCGCCATCGGCTGGAGCTCTCGCCAGATGTCGATCCGGTCGACGATCGGGCCGCTCAACTTGCGGCGGTAGTTGCGGCGTACCGGATCCGGGCAGTCGCACGCGAGACCAGCAGCACGCGCGTGGTAGTTGCCACAGGGACACGGGTTGGCGGCCAGCACGACCATGGCGCGCGCGGGGTAGGTGGCGGACTCCTCGCCGCGCGCGATCGACACCTCCCCCGCCTCCAGCGGCTGCCGCAGGGCGTCGATCACGTCGGCGCGGAACAGCGGGAACTCGTCGAGGAACAGCACCCCGTGATGGGCCAGGCTCACCTCGCCGGGCCGCGCTCGCCCGGTGCCGCCGCCGAGGATGCTCGCGCGGCTTGCGTCGTGGTGCGGCTGGAAGAAGGGCGGACGGGTGACCAGTGCGTCGAGCGCGCCCACGAGCGAATGCACGGCCGTCACCTCGAGCGACTGCTCGAGGGTCAGGTCAGGCAGGATCGTGGGGATCCGCTCGGCCACCGTGGTCTTCCCGGCGCCGCGCGGGCCGCTGAGCATGATGTGGTGCCCGCCGGCAGCCGCCACGGTCACGGCGAAGATCACCTCCTGCATGCCCTCGACCTCGGACATGTCGACCTCGTCGCGCAGGTCCTGACCCCGCCAGGACAGCAGCCGGGCCGACGTGGTGCCCTCCACGGGCGGCGCCTCGGGCACCTCCTCACCGCGTAGCTCGGCGACCACCTGTGCCAGCGACCGCATGCCGAAGACGGTCATGCCCGGCACCATCGCCGCCTCCCGCGCCTGTGGCTCCGGGACGAAGACCCGATGGATCCCGCGCGCGCGGGCAGCCAGCACCATCGGCAGCACCCCGGTCACCGGACGCAGATTGCCCGAGAGGGTGAGCTCGCCGATGAAGGCGGTGCCCTCGAGCGCGGAGTGGGGAACGCGGTGGTCGGGGCCGTCCTTGGGTCGCGTCTGGTCGGCGGACTTGACCGCCACCGCGATGGCGAGGTCGAAGTGGGTGCCGCTCTTGGGCAGGTCGGCAGGCGTCAGCAGGATCGTCACTCTCCTGGTCGCCGGCCACGACGGGACGGCGTTGTTGATCGCCATCCGGACCCGGTCCCGCGCCTCCTGGAGAGCCTTGTCGGGGCGACCGACGAGGAAGGTCCCGGGAGTGCCGGGTGAGATGTCGACCTGGACGTCGATCAGGTGACCCTCGGTCCCCGCCAGAGCGAGACAGCGCGCGGTGGCCAGGGACGTCACGTCAGCCCCCGGACGTGCTCGATCTGCGGCTCGCCGGACCTGGTCCGGAGCACCGCGACGAGGTCCAGTCGAATGTCGTCGGGGCGCGCGGCGTGCACGCGCAGCCAGCAGGCGGCCAGCCGGCACAGTCGCTCGACCTTGCGTCGGTCAATCGCCTCGTGCGGGGTGCCGAAGTCGTGGGAGGTGCGCGTCTTCACCTCGCAGATCACCAGGGTCCGCCGCTCGCGCAGCACGAGGTCGATCTCGCCCTGGGGGCAGCGCCAGTTGTGGTCGAGCAGCACCATGCCCTGCCGCGTCAGGAAACGGGCGGCCAGCCGTTCGCCGTACGCCCCGAGCGCCTGGTTGTGGTTGAGCCGCGGCGGGCTCTGGGCCGTGGTGTCAGTCGTCTTGTGCATGGGTGACCTCCTCGATCGGAGGTCCCAGCACACCCGGGTCCACGGACAACCGCGCCCGGGGCCGACGCGACGGTGTGGACGAGAGCCGGTGGCAGGTGCCTGTGGACGGTTTGCGACCCGGATCGGGCCGTGAGCTCACCCCTTCGGGGGCTCGATCTCCTGCTCGCTGAGCTCTTCGACGTTGACGTCCTTGAACGTCAGCACCTTCACGCTCTTGGCGAACCGGGCCGGGCGATACATGTCCCAGACCCAGGCGTCGGTCATCGACACCTCGAAGAAGACTTCACCGTTCTCCGTGCGGGCGCGCACGTCGACCTGGTTGCACAGGTAGAACCGACGGTCGGTCTCCACGACGTACTTGAAGATCGAGACGACGTCGCGATACTCCCGGTAGAGGGTGAGCTCCATCTCGGTCTCGTACTTCTCGAGCTCCTCGGCGCTCATGCCTCACTCCTCCTCGTACGACCCTCGGTCGACCCCGGGTCGTGGTCCTGCACATTGTGCACATCCAGCGGCGGCTCGAGCCCCGCGGCCCGCCGCACGTTGACGAAGCGCATCCGGTGCACCGCCGACGGACCGTGCCGGTCGAGCGCTGTGGCGTGCACGTCGGTGATGTAGCCCTTGTGGGTCTTGAAGTCGTAGACGGGGTAGGCCGCGTCGAGCTCGACCATCAGCCGGTCCCGCGTCACCTTGGCCAGCACCGAGGCGGCGGCGATGCAGGCGGCGACCCGGTCGCCCTTCCAGACCGCGAGACCGGGCACCTCGAGCCCGTCGACGGGGAAGCCGTCGGTGAGGACGTAGGAGGGTCGCTCGTCGAGCAATGCCACGGCGCGACGCAGGGCCTCGACGTTGGCGACGTGCATGCCCAGCCGGTCGCACTCCTCGGAGTCGATGACCACGACCGACCACGCGACGGCCCGGCGGACCACCTGCGCATAGACGCGCTCGCGTGCCTTCTCGGTGAGCAGCTTGGAGTCGGCCAGTCCGGGCACGATGCCGGTCCTGCCCGCCGGGAGGATGCAGGCGCCCGCCACCAGCGGCCCGGCGCACGCGCCGCGACCGGCCTCGTCGACTCCGGCGATCGG
>NZ_JANPEO010000496.1:0-2901 GCF_031422975.1 Nocardioides sp.
GACGCCGGTGGTGGTCTCCTCGGAGACGCCCTTGATGTCCTTGGAGATCGTGGTCCAGTGCTGCGGCTTGGCCTCGACGGAGCGGGCCAGGACGCGCAGCACCTCCTTGAACTCCTCGTTGTCGGTGCTGTCCTGCGACGGCACGACACCGGTCTTCTCGTACTCGACGCCGAGGTGCAGCAGCATGGTGATGTCGCCACCGTCGTCGAGCAGGACGTTGGGTCCGCCATCGGCGAAGTCGAAGACCTTCTCGGCCTCGTCCCAGTATTCGGCGAGGGACTCGCCCTTCCACGCGAACACGGGGGTGCCGCGGGGCGCGTCGACGGTGCCGTCACGTCCCACGACGACGGCCGCGGCGGCATGGTCCTGGGTGGAGAAGATGTTGCAGGTGGCCCAGCGCACGTCGGCCCCGAGCGCGGTCAGCGTCTCGATGAGGACGGCGGTCTGGATCGTCATGTGCAGTGATCCGGCGATGCGGGCTCCGGCGAGCGGCTGGCTCGCTGCGAAGCGCTCACGCATGGCCATCAGGCCGGGCATCTCGTGCTCGGCGAGCTCGATCTCCTTGCGCCCGAATTCGGCCAGGCTGAGGTCGGCGACCTTGAAGTCCATCGTTGTCTCCTGATGTCTGTGAAGCTGGTCTGCGCCGCTCATCTGTGCGTCGTCGGGATCTCCCACGCGGACCTCAGAAGACTAGAACCGGCCTCACCGATTCTCAGAATCCTCGCCGGCCCCGTCGTTGCCCGTGTCGTGACCGAGGGGCAGCACGTGCATGATCGCCACCACGATCGCGCCCACGACGAGCCCGACGATCGCCGAGAGCAGCGTGTTGGTCAGCCAGCCGGCGACGGCACCCACCGAGCCCAGCGCGTGCCTGACCTCCTCTTCGAGGTGGTGCACCCAGCCGTACGGCGCATGCAGCACCTCGGCAAGGGTTCCGCTCAGCGACCCGGACAGCTCGTCGAGGCTGATCAGCAGGATGTGGCCACCGACCCACAGCATCGCGGCGGTGCCGACCACCGAGATGAAGGCGAGGACCTTGGGCATCCCGGCGACGAGTGCGTGGCCGACCTTCGTGGACAGTGCGGAGTCCTTGGTCGCGAGGTGGACACCGATGTCGTCCATCTTCACCAGCACTGCCACGAAGCCGTAGACGGCCACGGTGATGAACAGCGCGACGACGATCAAGATGGCGGCCCGGGAGATGAATCCCGCGTCGGGCGAGGAGTCCACGACCTCCTTGAGCGCGATCACCATGATCTCGGCGGACAGGATGAAGTCGGTGCGGATGGCACCAGCCACCGTCGCCTTCTCGTGCTCGGGCGAGAGCTCGCCCGTGGTCGTCAGCTCCTCGTCGGCGTCCTGCGCGGTCTCGTCGTGACCACTGACGCGCAGCCAGATCTTCTCCGCTCCCTCGTAGGCGAGGTAGGTGCCACCGAAGATCAGCAGGATGGGTAGCAGCCAGGGCGCGAACTGACTGAGGACCAGGGCGGCCGGCAAGATGAAGAGCAGCTTGTTGCGCAGCGAGCCGATCGCGATCTGCTTGATGATCGGCAGCTCGCGCGCGGCCGCGGAGCCCTCGAGGAACTGCGGGGTGACGGCAGTGTCGTCGACCACGACACCCGCCGCCTTGGCGCTCGCGCGGCCGGCAGCAGCCCCGATGTCGTCGACCGAGGCGGCGGCCAGCTTGGCCATCGCGGCCACGTCGTCAAGCAGGGCGAAGAGTCCGCCGGCCATCAGGCGATGTCCCTCACGTCAGTCACGGCGTCACCCTATCCAGCGCTCAGTCGTCGACGAGTCCCAAGCGGAGGTACTCCGCGGCGTAGGCCCCCTGCAGCATCAAGGAGGCGTAGCGCGCGACCTCGGTGTCGGCCTCGGCGGTCAGGGTCTCGGTGCGTGCGCCGCGGCTCGCGGCAGCGGCCAGCAGGCGGCCACGCTGCTCGCGGACCACCGGGTCCTCGGCGCCGTCGTCGAGGACGACCAGCAGCGGTCGCAGATCGCCCCCGTCGTCGGCGAACGGGTCCGCGAAGACGTCGCGCTGGCGGGTCGCCTCGATCAGTGGCAGGAGGTGCTCGGCGTCGCCGGCGAGCGCGCTGCGGCCGCTGGCGCGACGCAGCGACTCGGCGACGCGACGCGCGGCCCGTGCTGCCAGCACCGAGCCTCCCCACACGACGGGGGTGGCGTCGGCCAGCGCGATGGCGAGCATCTTGGCCGGGTTGACGGCCAGGTCGTGGTGCGGCGAGCAGGACATCGCCACCTCGTCCAGCGCGGTGGCGACGCTCTCGGAGTCGGCCCGCGGTCCGAGCCCCACCTGCTCGAGGTAGTCCAGCATCACCACGGCCGTGGCCAGCTGGTCGCCGGTCACCGTCGGCAGGATCGTGGTGTAGCGACCGGCGGCATGATCGGCCACCAGGGAGGTCGGTGGGCAGGCGACGACCACCTGCGCTCCGCGGCGTACGGCCTCGGCGACGGCCGACGCGGAGCCCGTGTCGGAACCCTCGGGCGCCAACATGACCACCAGGTCCAGGCTGCCGGCCCAGCCGGGCAGCGCCGGGCCGGGCCAGGCGACGAACGGGACCGGGCACCACGGCTCGAGCACGGCCCGCAGCAGCCGCGAGTCGGGACCGGCAGCGATGACGGCCCTGGGCCTCGATGCCGTCCGGTCGCGGGCGATCGCCTCCGCGGTCGCGGCCGCGGCATCGTGCGACTCCCGGCGCACGCGCGCACCACTCTCGGCCAGCGTGCGCAGACGCAGGTCGATCGATGCGAGCGCGCGCTCGTCATCGAGTCGGGACTCATCGAACCAGGTCGCCATGTCGATGCTCCCGGTCAGGCGGGCTTGCGCGCCTCGTCGACGAGGAGCACGGGGATGTCGTCACGGACGGGATAGGCCAGCCCGCACGA
>NZ_JANPEO010000497.1:0-9615 GCF_031422975.1 Nocardioides sp.
CGTGCGCACCGCGGCCGTGGAGCGGGTGCTCCGCACGCGCGCCGACGTCACGGACGAGGCGCTGCAGGCGGCATACGGACTGATCCGGACCACCGCGAGCGACGCCGGCTGGATCGACGTGGCCGAGCGCGAGGTGCCCCGCTACGAGGGGAAGATGAAGCCGCCCTTGGCGCGGGGATCCTCGCGACGCTCATTGACCTAGATCGAGGGGTCAGGGATCAGTCCGAGCCGAACAGGTCCCGCGTGTAGACCTTGTCCTGCACGTCCTCGAGCTCGGGCGCCATCCGGTTGGCGACGATCACGTCGGCGCGGGCCTTGAACTTGTCGAGGTTCTTGTAGACCTTCGACCCGAAGAACTTCCCGTCCTTGTCGAGCTGTGCAGTCGTGAGCTCCGGCTCGAAGATCACGACCTTGACCCCCTTGGCCTTGACCCGCTTCATGATCCCCTGCACGGAGGACTCGCGGAAGTTGTCGGAGCCGGCCTTCATCAGCAGCCGGTGGATGCCCACGACCTTCGGCTCGCGGTCGAGGATGTCGAAGGCCACGAAGTCCTTGCGGGTGGTGTTCGCGTCGACGATCGCGGTGATGAGCGTCTGCGGGACCTCGGAGTAGTTCGCCAGCAGCTGCCGGGTGTCCTTGGGCAGGCAGTAGCCGCCGTACCCGAACGACGGATTGTTGTAGTGCGAGCCGATCCGCGGGTCGAGGCCGACGCCGTCGATGATCTGGCGGGTCGAGAGGCCACGCGACATCGCGAACGAGTCGAGCTCGTTGAAGAACGCCACGCGCATCGCGAGGTAGGTGTTGGCGAAGAGCTTGATCGCCTCGGCCTCGGTGGGCTCGGTGAACAGCAGGGGTACGTCGTCGACGTCGGCGCCCTTCACCAGCAGCTCGGCGAACCGGCGCGCGCGCTCGGTGTCCTCGCCGACCACGATCCGCGACGGGTTGAGGTTGTCGTGCAGCGCACGTCCCTCGCGCAGGAACTCGGGGCTGAAGATGACGTTGTCGCAGCCGAGGCGGGTCCGCACGTCGGCGACGTAGCCGACAGGGATCGTCGACTTGATGACCATCGTCGCGTCGGGCGCCAGCCGCATCACGTCGGCCATCACGGCCTCGACGGAGCCGGTGTTGAAGTAGTTGGTGACCTCGTCGTAGTTGGTCGGCGTCGCGATGATGACGAACTCGGCGCCGGCGTAGGCCTGCGCGGGGTCTGTCGTGAACGTCAGCGCGAGCTCCTCCTCGGCGAGGAACCGCTCGATGTCCTCGTCGTGGATGGGGCTCTGGCCGCCCCGCAGCAGCTTGATGCGGACGGCGTCGAGGTCGAGCCCGACGACCTCGTTGTGCCGCGCGAGCAGGCAGGCCATGGAGAGTCCGACGTAGCCGAGCCCGGCGACAGCGATCTTGGTGGTCACGTGCGCCATTGTGCCCGGTGCGCGCCGGGATCAGGCAGTCAGCGACTTCGCCATCCGGTGAACAATGTCCGTCAACCGCGCCGGCGAGGTCGCGATGTTGACCCGCACGTGCCCGGTCGAGCCGGGGTGATAGTCGTGACCGGCAGCCAGGCGCACCCGCCCGCGCGACAGGCAGATCGACGCCGGGTCGTCGTGGCCGTAGGCGCGCAGGTCGAGCCAAGCGAGGTAGGTCGCCTCCAGCGGCCGCATCCGGGCCAGCGGCAGGTGCGTCGCCAGGAGCTGGGCGAGGAGGGTCCGCTGCTGGTCGAGGCGCTCGACGAGCGCCGCCAGCCACGGGTCGCCATGGTTGTACGCCGCAATGGCGGCCACCACACCCAGGGTTGACCATGAGTCGTTGCGGGCCAGCGGCGCGTCGAGGAGCCGGTCGCGGGTCGCGTCGTCGCCGGTCAGGATCTGGGCGCACTTGAGGCCGGCGGTGTTGAAGGCCTTGGAGGCGGCGACCAGCGCGACCGCGTGCTCGGCCGTGCCGTCGAGCGCGAGATAGGAGATGTGCTCGGCACCGGGGAGCACGAGCGGGGCGTGGATCTCGTCGCTGATGACACGCGCGCCGTGGTGGACCACGACGTCGCGGATGCCCTCGAGCTCGCCGCGGGTGAAGACCCGCCCCCAGGGGTTGTGCGGCTGGGTGAGGATCAGCGTCCGCGCCCCGTCGGCGAGGGCGCCGGCGAGGGCACCGAGGTCGATGCCGGCCCGGTCGGCGTCGGCGTCGACGACGAGATCGACGCGCTTGCGCCCGGTGACCTCCGCGACCTCGAGCTGCGGCGAGTAGGCCGGCACCGGCATCACGACCGGCGCGTCCTCGCAGAGCACGTCGAGGGCGAACCGCATTCCGGCCGTCACGTCGACCACGGGCAGCACGTGCCCGGGGTCGACGGTGTGGCCGAACTGCCGGGCCGCCCAGTCGGCGTACGCACGGCCCAGCTCGCCGCCGAACTCGTAGGCCGGATAGCTCGTCCGGCCCGACCGAACCGCTTCCAGCAGCGCGTCCGTCACCACGTCGGCCGGCGCGTAGTCCATCTCCGCCACCCACGCCGGGATGACGCCGGGTTCTGTCATGCCCCACTTGAGGACCAGGGCGCGGCGGGCTTCCTCATCGGTCAGGTCGCGAATCACGCTCTCGAGCCTATGCTCGCGACATGACGATCCAGCAGGCCACCGAACTCACGCACGCGGCGATGCTGGGCCTGGGGGTGTACCGGCCCGAGCGCGTCGTCACCAACGACGAGATCTGCGAGGTGCTCGACTCCAACGACGAGTGGATCCAGTCACGGTCGGGCATCAAGACCCGACGCTTCGCCGGTCCGGACGAGACGCTCATCGCCATGGCGAGCACCGCGGCCGAGCGCGCGCTTGCCGCGTCCGGCGTGAGTGCCGACCAGCTCGGCTGCATCATCGTGGCCACGTCGACGCACCCGGAGCACACGCCCGCCTCGGCCCCGCAGGTCGCGACCCGGCTCGGGTCGACCACGGCGGCCTTCGACGTCTCCGCCGGGTGTGCGGGCTTCTGCCACGCGCTCAACCTGGCGTCCTCGATGGTCCGCTCGGGCGCGGAGAAGTACGTGCTGGTCATCGGCGTCGAGCAGCTGAGCCGCTTCATGGACCCCACCGACCGCGGGACGGCGTTCATCTTCGCCGACGGCGCCGGCGCGGTGGTCGTGGGACCCGCGGAGGCGACCGGGATCGGCCCGACGGCCTGGGGCTCGGACGGCTCCCAGGCGCACGTGATCAACCAGTCCCCGAGCTGCCTCGGCGCGCATGCCGACACCCCCGTGGTGCAGATGGAGGGTACGGCGGTCTTCCGCTGGGCGCCCTTCGCGATGGCCGAGGTGGCGCACGAGGCGCTGCGCGCCGCCGGCGTCACGGTCGACGACCTCGATGCCTTCATCCCCCACCAGGCCAACCTGCGGATCACCCAGACGCTGTCGCGCAACATCAAGCTCCCCGAGTCGGTGGCGGTCGCCACCGACATCGTGGACTCCGGGAACACCTCCGCAGCCTCCGTGCCGCTGGCGATGGAGGCGATGCTGCGCTCCGGCGAGGCCAAGGCCGGGGACCTGGCGCTGCTGATCGCGTTCGGGGCGGGGCTGAGCTTTGCCGGCCAGGTCGTGACGCTGCCGCCGCACGAGTAGGCGCTGGTCACGCTCACCTGCGTCGCTGGGTCCAGGCGAAACCGGCGAGTCCGAACAGGACGGGCCACAGCGCCAGCCGTTCCAGCGCACCGGAGGCGGTGCCCTCCGGCGTGAGCACGAACCCCACCGCGGCGGCGGCGGTGACGGCTCCCGTCGCCAGGAGCGCCGAACCCAGTCGCGGCTGCTCGCGGCGAATGCGAGCACCGAGGACGATCAGCGCCATCGGCTGCGCGAAGAAGAGCGGTGTCGCGGCGATGGCGTGCAGCGTGGCGTCCTGGTCGAGCGGTGCCAGGCCGGTCGCGACCGAGCTCGCCCCGGAGACCACCAGGAGACCGGTGACCCACGGCCCCAGGGGCCGCGCCAGCAACAGCGCGCCACCGGCCATCAGCATCCCGAAGCCGATGAACGAACCGTTCATCACCTCGTGACGCGGGGAGCAGTACGCCGCGGAGCACCCGACCTCGCCGAGCCTGCTGACCGAGTCGGCGACGAAGCTGTACCCGCCGGTCGTCGCTGCGGCGGTGACGAACTCGGCGGCGATGTAGGTGGGGCGGACGAGCAGGGCGAGGGCTCCCCAGCGTGCGGCGCGAGATGTCGGGACTGTGGGCACCGGGTCACCGTAGACCGGCGGGCGCCTCATCGTGTGCCGCGGACGGTGCGCTACGCCGATACGACCGGGCGACCCCATCCCTCGTGCGCGTCGAGCAATGCCGCGTGGGCAACCTCGACCTGATCCGGCACGTCGACGTGGGCGATGAATCCCCGACCCTGTGGGCCGTAGCCGTGCTGATCGTCGCGCAGGCGCGGAACCTCCCCCATCACCAGTGAGATCCAGCGATGCCGGGGCCACATGTCGCGTCCGTCAGGCGCCGGCAGGTTGACGGGCGCTGCGTCGGGCCACACCAGCCGGAACACGGCATCCATGCGCCGTTGCATGGTGGGGTCCTGCACGAGGGCGACGGTGCGCGGTCGAAGCCCCATGCGGGTCGCCAGCTCGCGGGCGCGGGTCACGTTGTCTCCACAGTTCGTGGACGTGCGCTCGAGAAGCGCGTCCGTGATCCCGTGCACGCGGAGCAGGTGTTCGGCGATCAGCTCCGCCTCGACGGTCCCTGCCGCCTCGTCGGCACCCACGAGCCGGCTGAGCTCGTCCGTGGTGTGGCCGCGTCCCCCGACCAGCATGAGCGTCCCCACCCGTCCTGCGCGCACGGCGGCCGCTGCCCGGTCCCAACCGGGTGGCAGCGAACCACCGAAGAGCAGCATCAGGTCCACGTGGTCAGGGTCGGGATCCTCGAGCGCCAACCAGGACGCGATCGTGTCCAGGTGGCTGTCGTCCCTCGCGCAGGCGTCTGCCTGTCCGCTTCCACTCACGGCTTCCATCCTCGCTCATCGGCGGTCGCGCACATCGTGGACCAGCAGGGCGACGCTCTCGTCTACTGTGCACCGCGTGCTGGACCACGACGAGATCGTTCGCCTGTACGGACCGTGGCGAGCCCGGTCCCCCCACGATGCCGCGGAACTCTTCGCGGGGTACGGGGGTCGCTGGTGGATCGCCGGCGGCTGGGCCATCGAGGCGTTCACCGGCATCGCCCGTGCGCATGACGACGTGGACCCCAGCATTCCGCGTTCGGATGTTCACGCGCTGCGCCGGCACGTGTCCGAGCGGCTCGACGTCTGGCAGGCGGACGACGGCGCACTGCGGCCGATCGTCAACGACACGGACTCGCTGTCGCAGACGTGCGAGAACCTGTGGTTGAGGCGGAGCGGTGCAGACCCATGGGAGTACGACGTCATCCTCATGGGCGCCACCCCGGCGACCTGGACGTACAAACGCGACGCCCGAATCAGCCTCCCGATCAACGAGATCCTCTGGGCACGAGACGGCATCTCCTACCTCTGCCCCGAGGTTCAACTGCTCCACAAGGCCTCAAGGCCCAGGCCCAAGGACCAGGCCGACTTCGACGCCTGCGTGCGGCTCCTCGACCCCGAGCCTCGGGCCTGGCTGCGGATGGCATTGACCCTCGCCCACCCCGGTCACCCGTGGCTGGCCCACCTGTAGGCACCCGAGTCGCGGGGAGTCGCGTCGCTGCGACGCATCGCCGGTCCCAGCACCTGACGTCGCTGCACGCGCGCTCGATAGTCTCTGCACACGGGAGGTTCGTGAGAGCGATGATGATCCGTGCGGCGGTCGTCGGCGATGCGCCCGAGCTCGGGCGCGTCATGGTGGAGTCATGGCTGTCGGCACATCGCGACCAGATGCCCCACGTGGCCTGGCAGCGGAGAGCCGACGAGTGGACCGCCGACGTGTCGGGACGAGGTTGGGCGCGCGTGATGGCCGACCAGGTCGACGGGAGTGCCCCGCACGACGTGCTCCTGGTCGCTGAGGACGATTCCAGGGCTGTGCAGGCCTTGGTGTACGGGACGCCGGCGGACGACGACGTCTCGGGTGCGATCGCGGAGATCGGCGCGTTGTACGTTTCGCCGGATCGCCGAGGTCAGGGCATCGGAGCAGCACTCCTGAGAGCCGGTGCTCGGGAGTTGGCCCAGCTCGGCTTCACGACGCTGCGCCTCAGCGTCCTCACTGCCAATCGCCCTGCTCGGGGGTTCTACGAGGCCATGGGCGCACACGAGATCGGTCAGGGGACCTTCGACGAGGAGGGGTGCCTGCTTCCCGTCACGGTCTACGAATGGTCTGACGTCAATGCCCTTGTCGGCGAATAGCGCGCGTCTCCCGGCCACGTAGGACGGGGCGCGGTATGCGTCGATGATTCGCTCGGACGGCGGCTTGGCCCCGTTAGAAGTCGCCGTCCAGATCGGTCTCGGCGTAGGTGGTTGTGGCTGCCGCGTTCCCGGCGAGGTCGGTCGTCCCCGCGGCGGGCGCCCAGCTCGCGTTGGCGGCGGCCGCCGCTGTCGTCGTGGCGCCGCTCGCCGTGCCGAGGGTGATGGTGAGGCTCGAACCACTCATGGAGAGCGTCGACAGCACCGACGACCCTGCCAGACCGAACGTTCTCGCTGCGGTGACGTAGTCGCCTCGATTGAGGTTCACGGTGCCCAGCGGCAGCACCGTGACGGAGTCCGCGCTGGCGATGGTGATCTTGTTGTTGGTGTTGCTCTTCGATATCCGCACCACGACGTTCTGGGTCGTCACGCCGTTCCAGCCGGCGATGATCGAATTGGGGTTCATGGCCTCGGAGTAGGTGAGCGTGAACGTGTCACCCACCTCGAGCCTGCGGGCTGTCCCGCCGCTGGCGTTGGTCGTGGTGAAGCCGACACCGGTCGGCTTGGTGCGGTCGATGACGAACGTCGTGCTGGTCGTGCCGGCGTTGCCGACGCCGTCCGTCGCGCGGACGACCAGCGTGTAGGTGCCATCCGCCGGGAAGGTCGTCGCGGCGATCGCGTGGCTCCACGACGCCGTCCCGGTGGCCGTGATCCAGTTCTGGCTGGAGGCGCTGAAGGTGGTTCCGTTCAGGTAGAGCCCGGTGCTGGCACGCAGCATGCTGATCTCGACCTTGCTGACGCCGCTCGGCGTGTCTGAGGCGGTGCCGCAGACTTCGCCGGTGGTCGGCACACAGCCGGCGTTGTACGTCGTGTCGTTGTAGCGGCCACCCGCCGCCGGGAACGTGGTGCCGATGACGGGCGCCGTCGCGTCGACCGTCCAGGTCCTGCTGGCAGTCGCGCCGGTGTTGCCCGCGCCGTCGACCGCCCGGACGTCGAAGGTGTGCGAACCATCGGTGAGCGTGCCGTAGGTCTTCGGGCTGGTGCAGGCCGCCCAGGCACCCGCGTCGAGCCGGCACTCGAAGCTGGCGCCCGCCTCACCCGTGAAGGTGAACGTGCCGCCGCCGCCGCCGGTGGTGCCGGTCGGGCCGGAGGTGATGGCCGGTGCGGCGGGCGCCGTACGGTCGATGGTGATGGTCACGGAGTCGAAGGCGGTGAGCCCGACGTTGTCGGTCGCCCGGGCACGCATGACGTAGTTGTCCTCCGCGGGGAACGACGCGGCGGCCATGGCGTAGGACCAGGCGGTCGTGCCCGTCGCGGCGAGGAAGACCTCCGTGGCGCTGCCGAAGCTCGTGCCGTCCCAGTACAGCGAGGTACCGGCGCGCCTGATGCTCACGGCAACGCCGGCGATGCTGCCCCCCGGGTCGGACGCCGTGCCGCACACGTCGCCGGCCGGGGTGCCACAGCCGGCGGCGTACGTGGTGTTGTTGTAGGTGCGGCCGGTGCTCGGGAAGCTGAAGCTGATGCTCGGCAGGCCGACCTCGACGGTCCAGGTGTAGGAGACCGGGGCGCTGATGTTGCCTGCGGCATCGGTGGCGCGCACGCCGAAGGTGTGCGAGCCGCCGGCAAGCCCGGCGTAGTTGACCGGGGCCGTGCACGTGACCCACGCACCCGAGTCCAGCTGGCACTGCGCCCCGGTCCCGGCCTCAGCGTCGGTGAAGTCGAACTGAACCGAGGAGCCGCTGGGGTTGCTGGGGGCCTGGATGATCTGCGGCGCGGGCGGTGGGGCGGTGTCGAGCGTCATGTCGACTGCGCCGGTGGTCGTGTTGCCGACGGCGTCGGTGGCGCGCCACCGCACGGTGTAGTTGCCGTCCGACGCAAAGGCGGTGCCGGCGAACAGGTACGACCAGGACGCGGTCCCGGTGGCGCCCAGCCAGGTCTCGCTCCCAGCGGCGAAGGCGCTGCCGTCCCAGTAGCTGCCGGTGCTGGCCCGCCGGATGCTGACGGCGACCGCCGCGAGACCGCTGCCGACGTCGCTCGCGGTGCCGCACACGTCCCCGGACGCCGGCGTGGCGCAACCCGCCGCCCAGCCGGCGAGGTTGTAGCTGGTGGCGGTCGGGAACGTCATCGCGGCGGTCGGCGCCGTCGCGTCGACCGTCCACGTCGTCGAGGCGCTGGCACTGGTGTTTCCGGCGCCGTCCACCGCGCGGATGTCCACGGTGTGCGACCCGTGCGAGAGGACGCTGTACGTCTTCGGGCTCGAGCAGGAGGTCCAAGCACCGGCATCCAGACGGCACTCGAAGGTGGCAGTCGGGTCGGTGGTGGTGAAGGCGAACGTCGCCGACGGGCCGCTGGTGGCCGGTGGCACGCTGGTCAGGGTAGGGGTGGCCGGGGCGGTGCGGTCGAACGTGATCGTGCGCGAGTCGTAGCCGAGGTTGCCGACGTCGTCGGTGGCGCGCGCCCGCAAGGTGTAGTCGCCCTCGGCGAACGCACTCGCTGCCATGTTGTACGACCAGACGGTGGTGCCCGCGGCGGCGTTGAACGTCTCGGTGGCCGAGGAGAACGTCGCGCCGTTCCACCACAGGCCGGTGCTCACACGACGCACACTCACGCCGACCGCGCTGACGAGCGAGTCGTCGTCTGCCGATCCGCAGATGTCGCCGGTCGCGGCCGTGCCGCAGCCGGCGTTGAAGCCGCTGTCGTTGTAGACGCCCGCCACCGTGGGAAAGCCGATGACGATCGTGGGGATGGTGGTGTTGACGGTCCACGTGTACGAGGTCAAGGTGCTGACGTTGCCGACCGCGTCCGTCGCGCGGGCCTCGAAGGTGTGCGAGCCAGCGGGCAGTCCCGCGTAGTCGATCGGGCTCGCACACGTGGTGAACGCGGCCGCGTCGAGGTGGCACTCGACGGTCGCCGACGCTTCGGCCTCGGTGTAGGCGAAGGTGACGGCGTCGCCGCTGACGGCGGCCGGAGTCAGGGTCAGGACTGGCTGCGGTGGCGCCGTGCCGTCGACCACGATGCCTGCCGCGGCGGCGTCGCCGCTGGGCAGGGCCACGGCGTAGATGGTGTGCGGGCCGTCCCCGGTGCCGGATGGCACCGTGACGACGACGGCACCGCCGCCACTGCCCGGAACCGCCGTCGGGGTCGTGGTGCCGGCCAGGCTCCCGGTGAGCTCCGTGCCAGTGGGGCTGTCGAGGCGGTACCGAAGGGTTTCCCCGCCGAGGAACCCAGCCGCGCTCCCGGTGAGCGAGGTCCCGGGTTTCACGGTCGTGGACGAGAGCGTCAAGGTCGGCGCGGCCACCGTT
>NZ_JANPEO010000498.1:0-4601 GCF_031422975.1 Nocardioides sp.
CTCCTTGGCGGCGGCGCCACCCGGTCCCTCGAACAGACGGGCCGGGGTGTGGAGGCCGAAGTAGGTCAGAGTGTGCGCGCCCCTCTCGGCCAACTGACCGAGGATCGAGGGGTCGCTGAGCGAGTGGCAGTAGACCTCGCCGGGCATCGTCGAGGGCACCTGGCCGGCCGCGGCTTCGGCGTACGCCGTCTCGAGCTGGGTGTAGTCCTCGCCGAGGTGCAGGGTGCCGGCGAAGGCGACGGCCGGGTCGGCGCCGGACCTCAGCTCGGGCAGTCGATCGAGGAGGAAGTTGATCTTGAGCTGGGCGCCCTCCGGCTTGGTGGCGGCGTCCTCGCCGTCACCGAGCAGGATGCTCAGCACCCAGGGGGCCACGCCGGACAGAACCCGTCGGCAGGTGAGCGACTGTTGGCCCGAGCCGTCGTGCCACACCACGGTCGCGGAGTCGGAGCCGGGCTCGATCCGGCTCACGCCGGCGCCGGTGATGATCTCGGCGCCCGCGGAGAGGGCAGCCCGGGCCAGCGCGTCGGTCACGGCGCCCATGCCGCCGACGGGGACCCGCCACTCGCCGGTGCCGTTGCCGATCAGGTGGTAGAGGAAGCAGCGGTTCTGGATCAGCGACGGGTCGTGCATCGACGCGAACGTGCCGATCAGGGCGTCCGTGGCGACGACGCCGCGGACGGTGTCGTCGAGGAAGCGCTCCTCGATCGTCTGTCCGAGCGGCTGGCTCACGACGTCGCGCCAGATGCCCGGGTCGATGGCCTCGCGCAGCTCGCGCTCGAGGGGGAGAGGCGACATCAGGGTGGGGGCGACGGCGTGGGCGAGGTCGGTGACGTCGGCGTAGAACTCGCGCCACGCGTCGTACTCACGATCCGAGCCCGTGAGGGCGGCGAAGGACTGCCGCGTCGGCTCGCCCTCGGGGCGCTCGACGAGCAGTCCGTCGGGGCGACCGTCCCGCGTGTACGGCGTGTAGGAGGCCGTCGTCCGGGACGCGAGCCGGATGTCGAGGTCGAGCTCGGCCATCAACTGCTCGGGCATGAGGCTGACGAGGTAGGAGTAGCGCGACAGCCGGGCCGGCAGGCCGGCGAACGGGCTGACCGAGACCGCCGCACCGCCGGTGTGGTCGAGTCGCTCGAGGACGGCGACGGAGAGCCCCGCGCGGGCGAGGTAGGCCGCCGCGACGAGGCCGTTGTGACCGCCACCGACGATGGCGACGTCATAGGAGTGTTGACCGGTGCTCACCGGGTCAACGTAGTCCCCTCGGCGGTGCGCCCGGGCATGGCTGGCCGAGACACCGGTCCGAACCGACCTCCACAATGACCAGGGCCCCGGTCGATGACCGGGGCCCTGGCATGGGGTGAGTAACGGGACTTGAACCCGCGACATCCGCCACCACAAGGCGGCGCTCTACCAGCTGAGCTATACCCACCACGTTCTGTGCCATGGCCTGCGCTCGAAGGCGCAAGCCGATGAGAAGTGTAGGGCAATCAGTGCGCGGATTCTGAATCGGGGCCGAGGCCGGTGATGGTGCCTGCGTGCCGCGCCGCGATCTCGCGTGCGGCGGTGGAGTCGAGGCCGGGCTGGGGGACGAAGACGGCCTCGCGGTAGTAGCGCAGCTCCTCGATGCTCTCCTGGATGTCGGCCAGCGCCCGGTGGTTGCCGCGCTTGGCCGGGGCCGCGAAGTAGGTGCGCGGATACCAGCGCCGGGCAAGCTCCTTGATCGAGGAGACGTCGACGTTGCGGTAGTGCAAGAAGCCCTCCAGCGTGGGCATGTCGCGGGCCAGGAACGCGCGGTCGGTGGCGACCGTGTTGCCTCCCAGCGGCGGCCGGCTGCCGTCGGGGCAGTGCTCCTTGATGTAGGCCAGCACCTGCTGCTCGGCGTCGGCCATCGTCAGCCCGCCCTCCAACTCATCGAGCAGGCCGGAGGACACGTGCATGCTGCGGACGAAGTCGATCATCTGGTCCAGCGCCGCCTGCGGCGGCTTGATCAGCACGTCGATGCCCTCGCCGATGACGTTGAGGTCGAAGTCGGTGACAAGCGCAGCGACCTCCACCAACGCATCTGTCTCAAGGCTGAGGCCGGTCATTTCGCAGTCGATCCAGACGAGTCGCTCATTCACGGTGAGCACCCTACTCAGGGTTCTCAGCGGCGGTTCAGGCGCTCGTCCTAGGGTCGGGGTCGTGAAGCAGTGGATCGGTCTCCTCGCGCGACTGATCACCGGCGGTGTCTGGATGGCGGCGGGTGCGCTGAAGCTCCCCGACCCGTCGGGCAGTGTCCGCGCCGTACGCGCCTATGACCTGTTGCCCGAGTCGATCGTGCCGAGCGTCGGCTACGCCCTGCCGGTCGTCGAGATGGTGATCGGTGTCTGCCTGGTGCTCGGGCTGATGACGCGCACGATGGGCGTGTTGTCGTCCCTGTTGTTCATCGCGTTCATCATCGGGATCTCGGCCGCGTGGGCGCGAGGGCTCTCGATCGACTGTGGCTGCTTCGGCGGAGGCGGCGAGGTCGCGGACGCGACGTCGAGGTATCCCTCGGAGATCGCGCGCGACGTCGGGCTGTTGCTGCTGTCCGCGTGGCTGGTGATCTGGCCACGGACCCGCTGGTCACTGGATGCTGTTGTCTTCCCGCCTCGTGCGGGTGAAATCTTGCCCACCACGGGCGACGGAGAGGACCTCGATGTCGAAGCGCAACAAGGCCGCTGAGCGTGCCGCCCGGGCCGCGGCCCTCCGGGCGGCGGCCCTGCGGGCCGAGCAGGAGCGCAGGGAGAAGCAGCGCCGGCTGTACACCATCGCGGGAGTGGTGGGAGCGCTGCTCGTCGTCGTCGCTGTCGGCTTCTGGTTGCAGAGCCGGGCCGGCAAGGTCGACGAGACAGCCGCCGTCCCGACAGGCGCGACGTCCGACTACGGCCTCAGGCTCGGCGATGCCGGCGCGGACCACGAGGTGGTCATCTACGAGGACTTCCTCTGCCCTGCCTGCAAGGCCTTCGAGGACGCCAGCGCGGAGACGCTGGACTCCGCCGTCGCGGACGGCCGCGCGACGGTCGAATACCGTCCGCTCGACTTCCTGAGCCGCTTCGGTGACTACTCCCAGCGCACCGCCAACGCGTTCGCGGTCGTGCTCGACGCCGCGGGACCTGACGTGGCCAAGAAGTTCCACGACATCTTGTACGCCGAACAGCCGGCCGAGGAAGGCGACCATCCCGACGACGCGTGGCTGATCGAGAAGGCCGTCGAGGCAGGGGCCACCGAGGCGGACGTGGCCGCCGGCTTCAAGAACCTCGAGTTCGGGCCGTGGGTCGCAAATGGCGTCAAGGCCGCGACGTCTGCTGGAATCAAGGGCACCCCCACCGTGATCGTGGACGGGGAGGCCATCGAAGCCAGCACCCTCGCGGAGGCACTGAAGTGACCGACCTGACCGACCTGTCGGCGTTCATCGCCGGCCTGCCCAAGGCTGAGCTGCACGTCCACCACGTCGGGTCGGCATCGCCGCGAATCGTGTCCGAGCTGGCGGCGCGGCACCCGGGGACGGTCCCATCGGACCTGGGCGAGCTGAAGAAGTTCTTCGAGTTCCGCGACTTCGCGCACTTCATCGACGTCTACCTCGCGGTCGTGGACCTGATCAGGACCCCCGAGGACGTCCGCATGCTCACCTACGAGGTGGCGCGCGAGATGGCGACGGGCCAGAACCTGCGTTACGCCGAGCTCACCTGCACTCCATTCACCTCCGTGCGGCCGGACCGCGACGACATCGGCATGCCGATCGAGGCCTACACCGAAGCCATCGAGGACGCGCGGATCGCGGCCGAGCGCGACTTCGGGCTGGTGCTGCGGTGGATCTACGACATCCCCGGCGAGTCGGGGATCCCGGCCGCCGACGCGACCCTGGCCCATGCGCTCGAGCACGGTCCCGCGGCGCTGGTCGGCTTCGGCCTCGGCGGGCCGGAGATCGGCGTACCCCGCTCGCAGTTCCGGCCGCACTTCGACGCGGCCCGCGCCGCGGGCCTGCACTCGGTGCCGCACGCGGGGGAGACCACCGGGCCGGAGACCGTGTGGGACTCCATCAGACTGCTCGGGGCCGAGCGGATCGGGCATGGGACGTCCTCGGTGTCGGACCCGGTGCTGCTCGCCCATCTGGCGGCGGAGGGGATCACCCTGGAGGTGTGCCCGTCGTCGAACATCGCGACCCGGGCAGTCACCGATCTGCCGTCGCACCCGCTGCGGGAGTTCGTGGCAGCCGGGGTGCCGGTGACGATCAACTCCGACGACCCGCCGATGTTCGGCACGACGCTGAACGCGGAGTACGCCATCGCGGCCGACCTGCTGTCGTTGTCTCGCGATGGCGTTGCCGACCTGTCGCGCGCCGCCGTCCGAGCGTCGTTCGCGCCCGACGAGGTGAAGACCAGGATCCTCGGGGAGATCGACGACTACGTGGGCTGATCCAGCCGCGCCATCGTCTCGTCGTCGAGGTCGAGTCGAACCGCGGCGAGTGCTGAGTCGAGCTGCTCGACCGAGCTGGCGCCGATGATCGGGCGAGTGCCCCGGGCGATCAGCCAGGCGAGCACGACCTGGCTGGCGGCGACCCGGCGCTGGGATGCGACCTCGGC
>NZ_JANPEO010000499.1:0-1733 GCF_031422975.1 Nocardioides sp.
CAGGTCGGCGCCTTCGAGGTGGTGCTCGGTGACGCGATGCGAATCGAGCAGATCCCGGGGCCACCGCCCACCGCTCTGGTCGCCAACCTGCCCTACAACGTCTCGGTACCGGTCCTGATCCACATGCTCACACTGCTCCCCTCTCTCGAGCGGGGTCTGGTGATGGTCCAGGCCGAGGTCGCCGACCGGCTGGCTGCCGGCCCGGGCTCCAAGATCTACGGCGTCCCGTCGGTGAAGGCCGCCTGGTTCGCCGATGTCCGCCGCGCCGGCTCCATCGGTCGCAACGTCTTCTGGCCCATGCCCAACGTCGACTCCGGTCTGGTCGCCTGGACCCGCTGCGACCCGCCGGACACGACCGCCACCCGGGAGCAGGTCTTCACGGTCATCGACGCTGCCTTCGCCACCCGCCGCAAGCAGATCCGCGCCACGCTGCGCCCCCTCGCCGGCTCCAGCGAGGCGGCCGAGCGCGCACTCGCCCACGCGGGCATCGACCCGACCGTGCGCGGCGAGGTGTTGACCGTGGCCGACTTCGCCCGGATCGCCGAAGGCATGCCGTGGTGACGGCCCTCGACCTGCCGCGCTCCGTCTCGGTGCGCGCCGCCGCCAAGATCAACCTGCACCTCGGCGTGGGCGCCGTGCGCGACGACGGCTTCCATCCCCTCGAGACCGTCTACCAGGCGATCAGCCTGTACGACGACGTCACCCTCGCCTCCTCGGTCGTGCGCGCGCGCGGGCTCGAGTGCGCCGACTACATCGACGCTGGCGATGTCCCGCTCGGCGACGACAACATCGCCTTCCGGGCCCTCGACCTGGTCCGCGCCCGCACCGGCCGCCCCGGGCACGAGTCGGTCAACATCCTGAAGTCGATCCCGGTCGCCGGCGGCATGGCGGGCGGCTCGGCGGATGCGGCGGCGACCCTGCTGGCCTACGACCGGCTCCACGCCCTCGATCTGCCCGACGCCGTACTCCTCCAGCTCGCGGCCGAGCTGGGCAGCGACGTCCCGTTCTCGCTCGTGGGAGGCACGGCGCGCGGCCGTGGCCGGGGCGAGGTCGTGCAACCGCTCGACGACCGCGGCACCTGGTGGTGGGTCGCCGTGGCGTCCGACGTCGGTCTGTCCACGCCCGAGGTCTACCGGCACCACGACCGGCTCTTCCCGGACGCGCCGACCGAGCCGGCCGAGCCGGCCGATCTCCTCGCAGCGCTCGCCACCGGCGAGCCGCTGCGGCTGGCCCGCACGCTTCACAAAGACCTGCAGGCGCCGGCGGTCGACCTCCGGCCCGAGCTCGGCACCCTGATCGACCGCGGCGAGGGCGAAGGCGCCCTGCGCGGAATCGTCTCCGGCTCGGGCCCGACCTGCATCTTCTTGTGCGACTCGCTCGACGGCGCGCACGCCGTCGTGGCGGGACTGCAGGGCGCAGGGCACGACGTCGTACTCATCGCGAACGGCCCCGTTGCCGGCGCACATCTCCTGGAGCATCCCTGATGGCCAATCTGATCAATCTCGAGAAGGTCTCGAAGTCCTACGGCGTCAGGCCGTTGCTGAGCGAGGTCTCGCTCGGCATCAACGTCGGGGAGCGGATCGGCATCGTCGGGCGCAACGGCGACGGCAAGACCACGCTGCTCGAGGTGATGACCGGGCTCGAGGAGCCCGACGCCGGCCGGGTGTCGATGAGCCGCGGCGTCGAGATCGGCTATCTCCACCAGGGCGACGAGCTCGTCGACACGCACACCG
>NZ_JANPEO010000500.1:0-3393 GCF_031422975.1 Nocardioides sp.
CCGATGTCGCCGGGGCGGATCGCACCGAGCGCCTTGAGCTTGCTCGTGGTGTCCTTGGCCGAGTTGATCCTCATCAGCTTCTTGCGCAGCTTGTCGCTGATGGCGACCGGTGCGTCGGACGTGGTGTCGGTGCCGCCGGCGATGCCGGACTCGATCTGACCGAGGGCGATCTTGTTCGCGACCTGGATCGCGGCCTGGAGCCCGGTGCCGCAGGCCTGCTGGATGTCGGTCGCCGGAGTCTCGGGCGCCAACTTGGAGCCGAGCACCGACTCGCGGACCAGGTTGAAGTCGCGGGCGTGCTTGAGCACGGCCCCGGCGACGACCTCGCCGACGGCCTGACCCTCGAGGCCGAAGCGGGTGACGAGTCCGTCGATCGTGGCGGTCAGCATCTCCTGGTTGGAGACGCCCGCGTAGACGCTGTTGGACCGGGCGAACGGGATCCGGTTGCCGCCGAGGACGGCGACGCGGCGGGTCTTGGCCTGCATGTGTGCTCCTGACACGAGAAGATCTGGTGCGTGATGTGGTGACTCGCAGATGCGCGGCCGATGCTGCCGGCGCCGGCTCCTATCCTTGCTCGCAACACCCGCCCAGGGAATGCAATGAGCGCCACATCACGAACTGTGGACACCGAGTTACACGACTTGTTACAACTTCTCCACCCCCCATCTTCGCTTCCTTGACTCCACCGGAGGACCACCACCCATGAGTGACCGCTACCAGGGCTTCGTCTCCTCTCCCATCGGCAGGATGATGGTGAAGAACCTCGGCCTCCCCGCTCCCACCCGCCTCGAGCGGTACGCCGCCGGCGACCCGCTCGTCGCCGGCACCGTCGCCCTCGGTGGTGACGGCCGGCTGAGCGCGTCACTGCCGACCGTCCTGGAGGGTCTCGGCATCGCGTGGAGCCTCCCGACCTCCGGTGAGAAGTACAAGGGCCTCGTCTTCGATGCGACCGGCATCACCGACACCCGGGCCCTGATCGCGCTGCAGGAGTTCTTCACCCCGCTGCTGCGCAGCCTGGAGACGTGCGCACGCATCGTCGTTCTCGCCACCACGCCCGAGTCCGTCAGCGGCTCGGAGCGCGTCGCCCAGCGCGCCCTCGAGGGCTTCACCCGCTCGCTCGGCAAGGAGATCGGCCGGGGCGGCACCGTCCAGCTGGTCTACGTGACGCCGGGGGCCGACGACGCCATCGCCTCGACGCTGGCCTTCTTCCTCTCCCCCAAGTCGGCCTACGTCTCCGGCCAGGTGGTGCGCATCGGCGCCCACCAGGAGCGCGAGGCCGAGCACGTCGCCGACTGGCACCGTCCGCTCGAGGGCAGGATCGCGCTCGTCACCGGCGCCAGCCGCGGCATCGGCGAGCAGATCGCCCGGGTGCTGCACCGCGACGGGGCGAAGGTGGTCGGCGTCGACGTGCCCCAGGCCGCCAGCGAGCTCCAGGCGTTGATGAGGGAGCTCGAGGGTGACCACGTGACGCTGGACATCACCGGCAAGGACGCGCCGCAGCGCATCGCCCACCACCTGGCGACCGAGCACGGCGGCGTCGACATCGTCGTGCACAACGCCGGCATCACTCGTGACAAGAAGCTCGCCAACATGGACGAGGACCGCTGGTCCAGCGTGATCGGCGTCAACCTCACCGCACCCGAGCGGATCACGCGTCAGCTGCTCGAGGACAAGGTGATCAACGACAACGGCCGGATCATCGGCGTCGCCTCGATCGCGGGCATCGCCGGCAACGTGGGCCAGACCAACTACGCCGTCTCGAAGGCCGGCGTCATCGGCCTCGTCGACTCGCTCGCCGACGACCTCGGCCACGGCATCACCATCAACGCCGTCGCGCCGGGCTTCATCATCACGGCCATGACGGCGGCCGTGCCGTTCGCGACCCGCGAGGTCGGCCAGCGCCTCAACGTGATGAGCCAGGGCGGGCTGCCGGTCGACGTCGCCGAGGCGATCGCGTGGTACGCCTCCCCCGGATCGACGGCCGTCAACGGCAACGTCGTGCGGGTCTGCGGCCAGATGATGCTGGGCGCCTGATGCAGGCCAAGCGCCTGGACGGTGCACCCGGCGGACTCGGCACGCTGATCAGGGCGGCTCTTCCCGCCGTGCCGGGCGTGAAGCTGCTGCCCGGGGTGAGGAAGGCGTCCTCGAAGGGCTTCACCGGACTGTCCTACACCCGCACCGGCGTCGAGGCCGCGCGCGCCGATGTCGAGGCGTACGCCGCAGTCTGCTCCTTCCCCCGCAAGGACACCGTTCCCCTGCCCTATCCGCACCTGCTGGCCTTCCCGCTGCACATGGCCGTCATGAGCGACCCGGCGTTCCCCTACCCGGCGATCGGCATGGTGCACCTCGAGAACACCATCACGGCCCGTCGGGCGATCGCGGTCGGCGAGGTCCTCGACCTGTCAACGGCCGTGGCGACACCGCGCGCGCACGCCAAGGGCGCGCTGCTCGACTTCGTGACCACCGTGACGAGCGGCGGCGACACCGTGTGGGAGTCGACGTCGACGTACCTCCGTCGCGGCGCCAGGGCGGAGGGCGAGCCGGCTGTGGGCCTCGCGATCGCCGACGCACCGACCGTCGGCGTGCAGTGGCAGCTCCCCGCCGACCTGGGCCGTACCTACGCGGGTGTGTCGGGTGACCACAACCCGATCCACCTCTACCCGCTGACTGCCAGGGCGCTGGGCTTCCGGCGCCAGATCGCCCACGGCATGTGGACGTTGGCGCGCAGCATCGCGGCCATCGAGAACCGCCTGCCCGATGCCGTGGGAGTCGAGGTCGCGTTCAAGAAGCCGGTGTTCCTGCCGGGCACGGTGGCCTTCGCCGACCGCACCGACGCCGGTGTCCACACCTTCGCGCTCTCCGACCCGACGAACGGCTCCCCGCACCTCGTCGGCCGCGCCACCCCCGGCTGAGAGGCTCAGCGACGCGGCAGGCCGAACTGGACCGTGGTGACCGCCATCCGCGTGGCGACCGCGTCCGCCGGGGCCGACGTCATCGGGAACACCGCACGGCCCTGGGTGAAGGTCGCGGTGCCGGGCGCCCAGACGCCGAGGTCGGTGATCGCGTCGCCGTCCCAGTCGCCCGCGACCGGCAGGTCGCCGGCGACACCGAGTGGGAGCTGCGAGGTCCACACGTGTGCGTTCGCGTCGACGAGTCGCAGCGTGAAGGTGGCGGTGGCCTGGTCGAAGACGCCGAGGTCGGTCACGCCGTTGCCGTCCCAGTCACCCGAGACCGGCAGGTCGTCGACGTCACCGAGGAGCACCGTGGCGGACGTGCCATCCGGCCGGCGCTGGTAGAACGTGCCCTCGGCGGGCCGGTAGACGCCCACCTCGTCGGTGCCGTTGCCGTCCCAGTCACCCGACACCGCGCGGTCGGAGGCGAGGCCGTAGCCCA
>NZ_JANPEO010000501.1:0-4132 GCF_031422975.1 Nocardioides sp.
CGGCTGCTCGGAGCCGG
This sequence comes from Nocardioides sp., assembly GCF_031422975.1. Lineage (GTDB taxonomy): Bacteria > Actinomycetota > Actinomycetes > Propionibacteriales > Nocardioidaceae > Nocardioides. Next base: position 18 of record NZ_JANPEO010000501.1, read on the forward strand.
TGCACGCGGCCAGCACCGCAGCCGCGAGCGTCACCGTGACGAGTCGGCGGGCGCACCTCACATGACCAACCTACGTCGAGCGATAGGGTCGCGCACGTGCCAGATCCGAAGGAAAGCGACGAGATCGCCCGCCTCACCGCCCAGCTGGCGACCGCTCACGCCGAGCTCGCGGCCCTGCGCAAGGAGCAGGAGGCCTGGGCCGAGAAGGAGACCAGGATTCGGGTCGACCGCGACCGTGCCATCAAGGCGACCGAGGAGTTCGCCACCGCGATGGCGGCGCGGCTGCGCATCGAGAACGCCGGTCTGGGCAAGGGCGCCACGATCCTCCGGAAGCGGTTCCGGCCCCCCAGTCGGGCCGAGGCCGTCCACCTCGAGCTGATCCGCGGCTCCGAGCTGTTCAACGCTGCGTGGTACCTCCGCGCCTACCCCGACGTCGTCCACCTGGGGATGGATCCCGCGATGCACTTCCTGCGCTATCCCTTCGACCCGTTCCGCAGCCCGAGCGAGCACTTCAACATCGCCCAGTACTGCGTTGACCACCCCGACGTGTTCAGGGACCGGGTCAACCCCCTCGTCCACTTCCTGCTGTCCCCGGAGTCGCGGGGCGCAGACGCCTACCCGCCCCGCCAGCGATGACCGACACGCGACAGACGGCCCGCGACGCCGAAGAGCTCGAAGCGCGGCGAGCCGTGGTGGCCGACTTCCAGCGTCGCTGGTTCCGGTTCGTCCGACAGTGGCGCCGCGCCTCCCAGGAGAGCCAGGAGTCGGGGGAGGTGCTGGTCCGGCGCGCCCTGCAGGAGGGGCTGGCGCCGGTCACCGACGGCACGCCTGCACCGCCGCCGATCGACGTCCAGCTCAACGCCGCCTGCGCGGTGGTGACGGCCTGCGACCTCTTCGATGCCGAGGGGTACGCCGCCGAGCACCGTCTGCTGCTGGGCGTGGACCCGGTCCGCCACTTCGTCGAGCAGGGTTGGCTCGCCCTGCGCGCGCCCAGCCTGCGCTTCGATGTCTGGTCCTACTGGGTCACGCACCTCGACCCGACCGACGACCAGGTCAACCCACTGCTGCACTTCCTCCTGGTCGGCGGTCACGAGGGGCTGGATCCGCTCCCGAAGCAGACCCAGCTCCGGCGCGCGACCGGGCTCACCGAGACGCCGAGCCGGGTCTGTCTGTTCGCGGCCTACGACCGCGACGGCATCATCGACGACTACGTCGTGGACTACCTCACCGAGCTCGCCCGGCACGCCGACGTCTACTACCTCGCCGACGGTGTGCTCGAGCCCGGCGAGGTCGACAAGATCGCGAACATCACCAAGGGCGCCTGGGGCGTGCCGCATGCGGCCTACGACTTCGGCTCCTTCTCGATGCTGGCCCGCGACCTGGTGGGTTGGGATGTGCTCGACAGCTACGACGAGGTCATCCTGGCCAACGACAGCTGCTACCTCCTGCGGCCCCTGGACGATGTCTTCGCCCGGATGGACACGCGCGTCTGCGACTGGTGGAGCCTGCAGGCGACCTCGATGGAGCACGGCGAGTCCTACGACGGCGACGACGACCCGATGCCGTTGGCGGAGGCCAAGGAGCGCTTCATCGGCCCGCGGCAGTGGACCGACGTCCACTACCTGCACCTCAGCTCGTACTTCCTCGTCTACCGCCGCCCCGTGGTCACCGACCCCGGCTTCCGGTTCCGGCTCGACACCGTCAGCGGCCAGCGCGAGAAGATGCTGGTCGTCCACAAGTACGAGGTGGGCATCAGCCGCTACCTCATGGACGCCGGCTTCGACTTCGACACCTACATCCCCGACCTCTACGCGTTCCATCCCCTCTACTCGCGCCACGTCTTCGAGCTGATCGAGGCGGGCTTCCCCCTGGTCAAGCGCAACTACCTCGGCGAGAACCCCCTGCACGTACTCGGCCTGGACACGTGGCCGGAGCGGCTGCGGGCCGTGATCCCGGACGCGCCGGTCGAGACGATCGCCGCCAACCTCGCCCGCGTGTCACCGGCCGACCGGTTGCACGAGGCGTACGGCGTGCACCTGAACGAAGAGGGCCGGCGCATCATCCCCGGCCGGGCCGTGTGGGGTGGCGCCCTGCGCAAGCTGGACCGAGAGTCCCCGAGCTTCGGGCACTGGTGGGCGTTCCTGGCCAACCATGCGACCGGCCGGCTCGATCCCGGTCTGCGGGCGGTGTTCGAGCAGGTCCGCCACGACCCGAGCATTCACAAGCTGGTGCTGACGGGGTCGCGCCGCCTCGACGACGAGCTCTCCGGTGACCACGTCACCGTGCTTCCGCTCAACACCGTCGACGCCCAGCGCCTGCTCGTGCGCTGTGCCCGCCTCCTGGTCGACGCCGAGCCCAACCTCGCCGTGAAGCTGCCGCTCGCACCGGCGCGCCACGATTTCATCCACGCCGGCCTCGGGCTGCCCGTGGTGCCGCACTCCGCTGCGGTGCACCCGGAGGGGGAGTGGCGAAAGCTCAAGGCGATGGCCGTCGCCTCCCAGGCGGACGCTCTGGTGCGCGCGGCGGCCGAGCCGGAACTCGAGTTGCGCCAGATGTGGGCCACGGGCCTGCCGCGTCACGACCTCGTCGTCGTCGAGAGGCTGCCGGCCGACCTGGCTGCCGAGGAGGGCCGGCTCCGGGAGCTGATCGGAGACCGGCGTCTCGTGGTCTGGTGGGTGGGTCACACCCGACACCACACGCCCGACGAGATCGCCCGCATCAGTGCCTGGGCGCGAGCCCACGGTGTCGCCATCGGGATTCGCGAGCCCCGCGTCGAGCGCGTCGACGGGTGGACGCACGCGTTCGCCGGCCACGACATCATCACGCTCAGCGCACGCACCACGCCCTGGTCGAGCCTGATCCATCGCGTGGCCGACGCTGTGGTCACCGACCAGGTCCCGGAGGCGTTCGACGCTCTCGTGCTGGGCACGCCGATGATCCAGTACGCCCCGCACGCGGCCCACGACGACGGCGAGCCCGACGCGGTGTTCGAGGGCGACGGCTGGCCCGCAGTGGCACGCGTGGTCGACACCGGCGACCTGCTTGCGCAGTTGCAGGCACTGGCCGACGGTGGCTTCGCCAAGCGTCCGGTCGGCGACCGGCCCGGCGTCGTACCCCTCGACGGTCAGGCCGCCTGGCGGTTCGCGCAGAAGGTGCGCGAGCTCAGCCTGCGGTGAACCGGCTCCCGTCGCTTCGAAGGCTCAGGTCATGACGTGACGAAGCACGCGCGCCGTGGCGCGTCGAGACCGGCTCCTCAGCGCGGTCGGGAGCAGCGAGACAGCGTGCAGCCGCGACGTCCAGTGCACGCGTGCGGCCCTCGCTGCCCGGGACCATCCGCGCGACGCGAGGGCCGTCGCCACCTCGCCGAACCACCGGCGTTCATCGGCCAGGCGGTCGCCCTGGAGAAGCGCCAGTGACGACGCGCTGGCGTCGTGGCGGCGGTAGTCGAAGCAGATCTCGGGCACCAGGAGCAGCCGGTTGCCGGCCGCCACCGCGTCCATGATCAGGGCCAGGTCGAGGATGATCGGCAGATCCGCGCGGAACGAACGAGGCGCCAGCGCGTCGACCCGGAACACCAGCGATGGCCAGTAGAGCCAGTTGCCGCTCAGCAGGCTCGCCGCCAGAGTCTCGCCGCCGAGCACGGTAGGGGCGGAGATCTTCGGCCGGATCAGCGCCTTGACCCGGTCGGCCAGACCGTTCGAGGGCTGGCCGGCGCCGTCGACGACGCGCACCCCGACCTGGATCATCTCGACGTCCGGGTGCGCGTGGTGGTGGCGCCAGATGGTCGCCACGAAGTCGTCGTGGAGCAGGTCGTCGCAGCCGAGGAACATGGCCAGCCTGCCGGTTGCGAGGGTGCGGCACTTCTCGAAGTTGCCCGCGATGCCGAGGTTGGCCTCGTTGCGCACGTACTCCACCCGAGGGTCGGCGTGGGTTGCGTACGTCTGCCGCGCCGCCGGATCGGGATAGCCGTCGTCGACGATGGTGACCCGCCAGCGCGGGTCCGTCTGGGAGAGCACCGAAGCCATCGTGGCGTCGAGAAGTGCCGGGTCGCCCCAGTAGGGGATCAGGACGTGGAGGGGCTCCTCCTGGTCCGGGTCATTCGGCACTGCGGTCCG
>NZ_JANPEO010000502.1:0-16625 GCF_031422975.1 Nocardioides sp.
GCGCGCCGCCGATCAGCGTCGTCTGGCCCATGATCGTCACGCCGAGGAACGCGTGGAACGGCAGTGTGAGCACGGTCAGCAGCACCCGGAACGGGTAGCCGACCCGGCCGGGCAGCGGGTCGATGCCCACCAGCGGCCAGAAGAACAGGGCGCCGACGGTGACGAGGTGGACGTGCATGAGCTCGTGCACGAGGGGTGAGGCCAGCGTTGCGGCGTACCAACCCGAGAAGTAGAGCGCCCACGGCGAGACGATGTAGAGCATCAGGGTCAGCGGCGGGAACGACAGCACCTTCACCACTCGCGAGTGGAGTATCCCGAGCAGCCAGCGCCGCGGCCGCGCCGGCAGGGTTCGCAGGGCGAGCGTGACGGGCGCGCCGAGCGCCAGGGAGAGCGGGACGACCATCGACAAGATCATGTGCTGGACCATGTGCACGCTGAGCAGCGTCGTGTCGTAGCGGCCGATCCCCGAGGCGGTCGCGAAGAAGAACGAACCCATGCCCGCGACCACGAACGCGAGCGTGCGACCGATCGGCCAGGCATCACCCCGACGCCGCAACACCGCGACCCCGACGAGGTAGAGGCCGGCGATCCAGACGGTCAGGAGGAACGGCACCGGATCGATTCCCCAGTCGGTGAACACCCGTCCGAGCGTGAACCTGGGAAGGAAGGGATCGCTCACCCACGCTGCACTCGCCACGGTGTGAACAATATGACAGCCAATGTGAGGGGGCCGGGGTGGTCTCCGAGGCAGCTACCGACATAATGGACACGTGGCGACAGCACAAGCGACGATTCCGGCATCCCGGCTGCACGGGCACCACGATCGACCGAGCATGGTCAGCGTGGGCACGATCATCTGGCTCTCCAGTGAGCTGATGTTCTTCGCGGCCCTCTTCGCCTCCTATTTCACCATTCGCGCGGTGAGCCCCGACCTGTGGGCGCAGGAGACGCAGCTGCTCAACGTCCCGTTCTCGACGGCCAACACCGTGGTGCTGGTGCTGTCGTCGGTGACCTGCCAGCTCGGTGTCTTCGCCGCGGAGCGCGGTCAGGTCGGGCGCGCCGGCTCGGTCTTCAAGGTCAGCGGCTGGGGCCTGCGTGAGTGGTTCATCCTCACCTACGTCATGGGTGCCGTCTTCATCGGCGGCCAGGCGCTGGAGTACGCCGCGCTGATCCAGGAGGGCGTGACCATCCCGAGCTCCGCCTACGGCACGATGTTCTACCTCACGACGGGCTTCCACGGCATCCATGTGACCGGGGGGCTGATCGCCTTCCTCTTCGTCCTCGGACGCACCTACCTCGCACGTCGCTTCACCCACGAGCAGGCCGTGACCGCCATCGTCGTGTCCTATTACTGGCACTTCGTCGATGTCGTCTGGATCGGGCTGTTCGCCACGATCTACCTCATCAAGTAGCCCCCCGACCCGGACAGCTAGGACTCACTGTGCGTTTGTTGAACCGCTCCGCAGGTCGGATCTCCCGTCACCGCCGCGGCCCCGTAGCGGGTCTGGCTGTGCTCCTGCTCGGCCTGCTCATGACCGGTGGCCTCTACACCGTCTTCGCCCCGGCCCAGGCCCAGAAGGCCCAGAGCGACACCGAGCTCGTCGCGGAGGGCCGCAAGCTCTTCCTGGTCGGCTGCGCCTCCTGTCACGGGCAGAACGGAGAGGGCATCTCCACGGTCCGCGAGGGCTACCAGAAGGGCCCCTCGCTCGTCGGCGTCGGCGCGGCCGCTGTCGACTTCCAGGTCGGCACCGGCCGCATGCCCTTGGCCCAGCCCGGACAGCAGGCCCCGCGCAAGACGGTGGTCTACGACGCCGAGGAGATCGCTGCGCTGGCGGCGTACGTCGCAGCGCTGGCGCCCGGTCCGGCCGTGCCGACCGAGCAGGACTACTCGATCGACGGACTCTCCGAGGCGGAGCGCGAGGAGGCCATCGTCCGCGGTGGCCAGATCTTCCTGACCAACTGCACCGCCTGCCACAACTTCAACGGCTCCGGTGGCGCGATGCCGCGGGGCGGCTACGCGCCGTCCCTGCATGGAGTCGAGGGCAAGTACATCTACGAGGCCCTGCTCACCGGTCCGCAGGCCATGCCCACCTTCAGCAACGGCAACCTGTCCCCCGACGAGAAGCGTGACGTGATCGCCTACCTCAACAGCATCCAGGAGTCGCCCGAGTACGGCGGCTTCGGGATGGGTGGCCTCGGCCCCGTCTCCGAGGGCCTGTTCGCCTGGGTCCTGGGCATCGGTGGACTCGTCGGCTTCGCCGTCTGGATTGCCGCCCACACCACCCGCAGCACGAAGACCCAGCCGATCGAAGAAGGGGCAGAGGCATGACCGACTCGCACGACCACACGCTCGCCGTCGTGGAAGAGCCGATCACCAACCCCGGCCTGCCGGCGCACCAGTGGCGTCCCACCGACCTCGACGAGCGCGCCGCGAAGCGCGCGGAGCGCCAGGTCGCCGGGATGTTCGGCCTCTCGATGGTGTGCGCGGTCCTGTTCGTGGTCGCCTACTTCGCCCTCGAGATCGGTGACAACTTCGACACCTTCATCGGGCTCGGTGCCTCCACCGTCGCACTCGGCCTCGCCCTCGGCGGCGCCATGCTGTTCATCGGCATCGGCATCATCCAGTGGGCCCGCAAGCTGATGGGTGACCACGAGATCTCGGAGCTTCGCCACCCCGCGTCCTCCACCGAGGAGGACCGCGAGGCCACCCTCGAGGCGCTCTCGCTGGGCCTCGAGGAGTCCGGCATCGGCCGCCGCCCGCTGGTGCGCAACACGCTCCTCGGCTCGATGGCCATGCTGGGTCTGCCCGCGGTCGTGCTCCTGCGCGACCTCGGCCCGAGCAACGCCCAGGTCGCCGACGCGGAGAAGGGGCTCGGACTCCAGCACACGATCTGGAAGAAGGGCATGCGGCTCGTCCGCGACGTCGTCGGGACCCCGATCAAGGCCTCAGAGCTGGAGATCGGTGACCTGGTCAACGCCGCGCCCGAGGCGCTGTTCCCGACCGAGGCCAACGGCTACCCCGAGATCGAGGGGGTCGCGCTCCAGGTGCAGAAGGCCAAGGGCGCGATCATCATCGTCAAGATGGAGCCCGAGGAGATCAAGCCCGCCGACGGCCGGGACAACTGGACCGTCGACGGCGTCATCTGCTACTCCAAGATCTGCACCCACGTCGGTTGCCCGATCTCCCTGTACGAGCGGACCACCCACCACGTGCTCTGCCCGTGCCACCAGTCCACGTTCGACCTGGCCGATGGCGCCAAGGTCATCTTCGGACCCGCACACCGCCCCCTCCCCCAGCTGCCCCTGGCAGTCGACGAGGAGGGCTACCTGATTGCACAGGCCGGCTTCGACGAGCCCGTCGGCGCCAGTTACTGGGAGCGTGAGAAGCAATGAGTCTCGACACGAGCAAGGTCGCGAGCTCCAACGCGGCCAAGGCCGCGACACCCGCGAAGCCGTCCAAGGTCGGCGGCGTGGCCGGCTGGGCAGACGATCGCCTCGGCCTCGCCACTGCTGCCCGCAAGAACCTCCGCAAGGTCTTCCCCGACCACTGGTCCTTCATGTTGGGCGAGATCGCCCTGTGGAGCTTCGTGGTGCTGCTGCTCACCGGCGTGTTCCTCTCGCTGTGGTTCACCCCCAGCATGGGCGAGGTCCACTACGAGGGGTCCTACGACCAGCTCCGCGGCATCCCGATGTCGGAGGCCATGGCCTCCACGCTCGACATCTCCTTCGACGTCCGCGGCGGCCTCCTGATGCGTCAGATGCACCACTGGGCGGCCATGCTCTTCGTCGCCTCGATGATGGTGCACCTGCTGCGCGTCGCCTTCACCGGCGCGTTCCGCAAGCCGCGCGAGGTCAACTGGGTGATCGGCTGCCTCCTGCTGCTGCTCGGCACCCTTGAGGGCTTCACCGGCTACTCGCTGCCCGACGACCTGCTCTCGGGCACCGGCGTCCGCGCCGCGGACGGCTTCTTGAAGGCCACCCCGGTCCTGGGCAGCTACATGTCGTTCTTCCTGTTCGGCGGCGAGTTCCCCGGCGACGCGATCATCCCGCGGCTCTACATCATCCACGTGCTGCTGATCCCCGGCATCCTGCTCGGCCTGATCGCTGCCCACATGCTGCTGCTCGTCTACCACAAGCACACCCAGTGGCCCGGTCCCGGACGCACCGAGCAGAACGTCGTCGGCTTCCCGATGCTGCCCGTGTACGCCGCCAAGGCCGGCGGGTTCTTCTTCATCGTCTTCGGCGTCACCGCGATCATGGGTGGCCTGCTGTCCATCAACCCGGTGTGGAAGTTCGGCCCCTACGACCCGACCAAGGTGACCGCGGGCTCGCAGCCCGACTGGTACATGGGCTGGCCCGACGGCCTGCTGCGGATCATGCCCGGCTGGGAGTCGGTCATCTTCGGCTACACGATCTCGTGGAACGTCATGCTCCCCATCCTGATCGTGCCGCCGACGATGCTGATCGTGCTGATCCTGCTGCCGTTCATCGAGGGCTGGATCACCGGCGACAAGCGCGAGCACCACCTGCTCCAGCGCCCGCGCAACGCGCCGACCCGCACGGCGGTGATGGTGTCCCTGATGACGTTCTACGGCCTCGCCTGGGCCGCCGGCGGCAACGACATCATCGCCATCACGTTCCACTCGAGCATCAACAACATCACCTACTTCATGCGGGTGGCGGTCTTCGTGGGGCCTGCGATCGCCTTCTTCGTGACCCGACGCTGGTGCATCTCGCTGCAGCGTCACGACAACGACAAGCTGCTCCACGGCTACGAGACCGGCATCATCATGCGCTCCACCGAGGGCGGCTACGCCGAGCGGCACCTGCCGATCAGCGAGGCGTCGGCCTACACCCTCACGGCGCGTGAGCGCGACGAGATCCACACCGTCGACAGCGACACCGACGCGAACGGCGTCGTGGCTCCGGGCTCCCGGGTCCAGGCGCTGCGGGCCAGGCTCTCCGAGAAGATGTACGGCCACAACGTGCAGAAGCCCACCACCGAGGAGCTCGCGGCTGCGCACCAGCACGCCGAGCACGAGCACGCGCTGGAGGCGGGGCTCGACCACCCGGCCGACGGACATCAGTTCGACGGGCACAGCGACCACACGGTCGACGAAGCGCCGCTGCGCGGACACTAGTCGGCAGCGCTTCGGGCATCGACGCCCCGGACTCCTTCGGGAGTCCGGGGCGTCGCTCGTCTCCGGGAGCCTTGTCCCTGCGGCACCGACGGCTCCCGTGGTGGCGCGCGATGGCGGCCGGGGCAACCAGCACGTCGGACGTCACCCGGCACGTCCGACAACGCGGCAGCCAGGGCAACCAGGACGTCGGACGTCCCGGGCGTCAGCCGGCCGCCACGAGGGCCGCACCCAGTCAGGGAGCTGTCTGCCCAAGCCGATCGGCACGGGGTCGGCGCGTCACACCGGCGTACGGGTCGGGCGGGGCAGCAGCGTCGCGCGCCTGGCCTGCAGGAGCATCGGGATCGCGGCGAGCAGGGCGAGGTCCTTCACCGTCAGCCCGAAGTGGGGAAGACCCAGCAGCACCCCCACCGGCAGCGTCCATGCGGCATCACGACGCGCGCCCACGGCGACCACGAGGACAGCGGCGACGAGCCTCGCACCCGGGTGATCATCGCCTCTCCGTCGGACGTGTCCATCAGGAAGTGCAGCCACTCCTGCCAAAGCCCGGGACTGAGTGCGTACGACACGAGGGTCAGGCAGGAGGTCCATCCGACCAACCGGGCGACGGCGGCCCACTCCCGTCGCGCCGCGAACCAGATCACTCCCATCGCGCCGGGGGTGATCTTGGTGAGGACCCCGAACGCCCAGACCCCAGGTCGTCGCAGACCCAGCACCATCATGACGCCGAGGAGCCCGATGATGTTGCCCATCGCGATCTCCAGCGCACACAGCATCAGCACGGGCGCTCGCCAGCGCCAGCGCATCGGCCCGGTCAGCCAGACGAGGCACGCGGCCTCGATGACGACCCATACCGCCATGAACCCGCGCCACGGGAGCCACGAGAGGGGGCTGATCAGCTGCAGGAAGAACGGGGAGTACAGGTAGGCGTCCTGGTCACCGGGGGCCTGTAGGTAGGGGTGGTCCGATCTGGCGGCCAGCCAGTAGGCGTGCGAGTCGTAGCCCAGGCCCCCCAGCGGGATGATCTGCCACACGACGACCCAGAACGCTTAGAGGGCAACCGCCCACAGCCCTGGCCACCGTCTCGCAGGCCGGCGCGGCGCGAGCGGGGTGGTCGAGCGTCGAGCGCTTGGGCGCTCGGCGCCGGTCGGTCCCCCTGTGTCACGCGAGCATCAGCTAACGCCGCGGCCGCGCGGGTCCGGCCTTTGGCCGATCCGGTCCTCGCGCATCGCCCCCACGTGCCGGCTGCCGCTCAGGAGAGCGCCGAACCCGACTTGTACGTCGCGAAGTCGGCGTTCCAGTCGCCGTACCCGTTCTCCAGGGTCATCCACCGGTCCGTGCCGGTGTATTCGACGACGTCCCCGCGCTTGGACATGGCATAGAGCCAGGCGGCGTTCTCGGTCGACATGCCGGTGCAGCCGTGGGAGACGTTGGCATAGCCCTGCGAGCCGACCGACCAGGGCGCGGCGTGGATGAACTCGCCGGTGAACGTGACCCGCATCGCCCACTTCACGTCGTCGATGTCGTAGGCCTCGGGGTCGTCACTGGAGATGCCGACGGTCTCGGAGTTCATCCGCTTCTCGGCGAACTTCTCGATGATCACCTTGGTGCCCGAGCGGGTCGTGAACCCCGCCTTGCCGGTGGTGATCGGGATGGTCCGGAGGAGGCCACCGTTGGAGTAGACCTGCATCTGGTGCGTCTGGGCGTTGACCTTGTAGACGTTGGCGTCGCCGACGTGGAAGTCGACGGTCCGGCTCTCCTGGCCGTAGATGCCGTTGCCCGCCGGGATCGAGTTGAGGTCGAGGTCGACGGAGACGTCCGAGCCGGCCTGCCAGTAGGTCCTGGGGCGGTAGCGCACCTCGTAGTCGTTGAACCAGTGCCAGGCGCCCGCCTGGGCGGGGGTGCTGGTGACCGACATGTGCCGCTCGAAGGCGGCCTTGTCGGTCACCGGGAGGTCGAACGTGACGATGACCGGCATCCCGACGCCGACCGTCTCCCCGGCGAGCGGCGCCACCGACGGGTAGGCCTGCTGGTCCAGGGTGAGGTCCACGGTGTGGAAGCGCAGCACCTTGGTCACCGCCTCGCCGTCGCTGCGCACGGTCTTGGCGCGGGCGACGTAGTCGGTGCCGGGCTCGAGCCGGGACGAGAGCACCCACGCGCCGGCGTTGGCGTCCCCGTCGAGGCGGGTGCCGTCGCTCGCCGTCACCGAGACGGCGTCCAGGGTGCCGCCGGCTGCCCTGATGCGCAGCGGTTCGGCGATGGGTACGGCGCGCAGGTCTGCCGCACTGGCGGTGATCCGGACCGGCGGCACCGGGGCTGCCTGCTCGGACTCACTCGCCGAGCCGGACGCGCTGGTCACGCCGTCGTTGCCGCCCACCGCGGTACAGGCGGCGAGCGACGCCGCGAGCACCACGGTTGCCCCGACCATGCGAAGACGTGCAGTCATGCGTACTACCCCCGTGAAGATCATGCGGAACGATCTTCAGCCTAACCCCGGGCAGGCGGCTCGACCCAGTCGTGGACGCTGTCCGGACGTGCAGGGCGTCACCGTGCGCCGCCGCACGACAGGGGCGAGGGTCAGTGCGCGTGCTCTCCGCGGTAGTACTCGAAGATCCAGCCACTGAGCGTCACCATGCCGATGATGCCCCCGATGATGAACAGCCACCAGGCGGCCATCGCGGTCGCGAAGACGACGGTGCCGAGGGCCATCGCGCACCACAGCGGCCACCACGAGTAGGGCGGGAAGAAGCCCAGCTCGCCGGCGCCGTCGGCGATCTCGCCGTCCTTGCGGTCCTCGGGACGCGGGTCCATCCGCGCGGCGTGCACGCCGAGGTACAGCGAGACCATCAGGGTCAGGAGGGTGGTCATGGTCAGGGCCGACGTGCCGGTCCAGTCACCCGAGATCAGCCAGTAGGCCGGCGTGACCAGGACGAGGAAGACCGTGCAGATGACGAAAAGCCAGGCTTCGTTCTTCATCGGATGTCTCCCTCGGTCTCGTCGATGCGGTCGGTGAGCATCTCTTCGCGTCCCTCCACGTCGGGCGCGTCGGCGAACTCACCGCGGCGCTCGGCGTCGTTCTCGTCCAGCTCGAGCATCGCGATCTCCGGGTGGTGCAGGTCGAAGGCCGGCGACTCGGAACGGATGCGCGGGATGGACACGAAGTTGTGGCGCGGCGGCGGGCAGCTGGTGGCCCACTCGAGAGAGCGGCCCCAGCCCCAGGGGTCGTCGACGTTGACCAACGGTGCCTTGCGCGAGATGAAGACGTTGTAGAGGAACGGCAGCGTCGAGGCACCGAGCAGGAATGCGCCGATCGTGGACACCTGGTTGAGCGTGGTGAATCCGTCCTCGGGCAGGTAGTCGGCGTACCGACGCGGCATCCCCTCGACACCCAGCCAGTGCTGGACGAGGAACGTGGTGTGGAAGCCGATGAAGAGCAGCCAGAAGTGCAGCTTGCCCAGCCGCTCGTTGAGCATCCGACCCGTCATCTTGGGCCACCAGTAGTAGAAGCCGGCGAACATCGCGAACACCACCGTGCCGAAGACGACGTAGTGGAAGTGCGCGACCACGAAGTAGGAGTCGGAGACGTGGAAGTCGAGCGGCGGGCTGGCCAGGATGACGCCCGTCAGACCACCGAAGAGGAAGGTCGTCAAGAAGCCGATCGACCACAGCATGGGGGTGTCGAAGGACAGAGATCCCCCCCACATCGTGCCGATCCAGTTGAAGAACTTGACCCCGGTGGGTACGGCGATGAGGAAGGTCATGCCGGAGAAGAACGGTAGATCCACGGCGCCCGTGACGAACATGTGGTGCGCCCACACGGCGACCGAGAGGATCGCGATGCCGAGCGTGGCGCCGACGAGGCCGACGTAGCCGAACAACGGCTTGCGGCTGAAGACCGGCAAGATCTCGGAGACGATGCCGAAGAAGGGCAGCGCGATGATGTACACCTCTGGGTGCCCGAAGAACCAGAACAGGTGTTGCCACAGGATCGGCCCGCCGTGCACGGGATCGAAGACGTGGGCGCCGAAGAGCCGGTCGGCCTCGAGCGACAGCAGAGCGCCGGCCAGGATCGGGAAGGCGATCAGCACGAGCAGCGAGGTGATCAACGTGTTCCACACGAAGATCGGCATCCGGAACATGGTCATGCCGGGAGCGCGCATGCAGATGATGGTGGTGATGAAGTTGACGGCACCGAGGATGGTGCCGAGACCGGCCATCCACAGACCCATGATCCACAGGTCACCACCGACGCCGGGCGAGCGCACCGCGTCGGAGAGCGGCGTGTAGGCGAACCAGCCGAAGTCGGCGGCACCGGCCGGGGTCAGGAAGCCGGAGGCGGCGATGAGGCCGCCGAAGAGGAACAGCCAGTAGCTGAACATGTTCAGCCGCGGGAACGCCACGTCGGGCGAACCGATCTGCAGCGGCATGATCACGTTGCCGAAACCGAAGAACAGCGGCGTCGCGAACAGCAGCAGCATGATCGTGCCGTGCATGGTGAAGAGCTGGTTGTAGAGCTCGTCGTTGACGACCTGGTTGCCCGGGAACGCCAGCTCGGAGCGGATCAGCATGGCCATTAGGCCACCGACCATGAACCAGGCGAACGAGGTGATGAGATACATCTTCCCGATCAGCTTGTGGTCCGTGGTCGTCATGATCCGGACCAGTTGCTGGCCCAGCGTCTTGCCCGCGGGCGTGGCGGGCGTTGCGGCAGAAGCGGTGCTCACTCCTGGCCCCCTTCGGGATCGGTGTCGAGGCCGGCCTGCGTGCGCACGTTGGCGCCGCCGAGCAGCGGAGTGTCGGACTCGAAGCCCTGCGCGGCCAGGTCGGCGAGGTAGGCGTCGTAGTCGGCCTGGCTGACGACCTTCACGTTGAACAGCATCCGCGAGTGGTCGACACCGCAGAGCTCGAAGCACTTGCCCCGGTAGTCGCCGATGACGGTCGGCGTGGCCTGGAACTTGTTGATCCGGCCGGGGACGACGTCCATCTTCATCAAGAAGGAGTCGATGCCGAAGTCGTGGATGACGTCGGGCGAGTGCAGGTTGAACTGGATCGTCTCGTCGACCGGTAGCACCAGCGTCGGCCTGTTGGCGCCGTCGCCCACGGTGTAGACGTAGTCGTCGTAGCGGAAGTCGTTGTCGGTGTAGTTGGGCGTCGCAGGCCCGGTCGCCGGGCCGACACCGTGGTTGAACGTCCACTGCCACTGCTGGCCGACGACCTCGATGGTCACGTCCGGCTCGGGGTCGAGCTCGATCAGCTTGTTCTGGACGTTGACGGTCCAGTAGAAGAAGACGATGACCATCATGATCGGCGCCACGGTGTAGAAGATCTCGAGCGGCAGGTTGTAGCGCGTCTGCACGGGGATCTCGTCGTCGCTGCGACGGCGGAACTTCACCACGACCCAGAAGATCAGGCCCCAGACGATGACGCCGGTGACCATCGCGGCCACCCAGGCCCACTTCCACAGCTCAAAGGTGTAGGGCCCCTGCTCGGTGATCGGCTCGGGCATCGCCAGGCGCGCGATCTGGTCCCTGTCGGCAGCGGCGCATGAGGTCAGGAAGAGCAGGGTCGCTGCGAGGAGCGCGCCCGAGGCAAGCCGACGTACCGGTACGGCTGCCCGTTTGGGGAGTTGCAGACCCACGAACGAGCCTCTCTCTAGGTCCAGTCTCGACACCTGCCAAGACTATCGTGATTGCCGCGGGGTGTCGGTGGCGGGTCGGGTGTCGCGCGGCACGCGATCGCGTGGGCACCGATGACCGGGGATGGTCTACGTTCGGGCGCGTGAGCACGGATCTCGACGCCGCCTCGTCGACGCCCCTGCACCCGGCGGCGCGCGACGCCTTCCTGGCCGCGCTCGATCGGGGGTATGCCGACCCGCGACGCCTGCACGGAAGCGCCCGGGACGCCCGGCTGCTGCTCGACAACGCGCGCGAGGCCACCGCCGACGCACTCGCCGTACGACCCGACGAGGTGTCCTTCACGGCCACCGGCACCGAGGCGGTGCACCGCGGACTGCTGGGGGTGGCCTACCGCGGGTTGCGCGACGGGCTGCCGGTCGCGCACACGGCCGTCGAGCACTCCGCCGTCCTGCACGCGGCTCGCTGGGGCGGCACTCCCCGGTCGATCAGGGTCGACCCCCTCGGCCAGGTCGTGCTCGCCGACGTCCCGTCGCTGGCTGCGGTGGTCGCCGTCCAGAGCGCCAACCACGAGGTCGGCACCCTCCAGCCCGTGGACGCGGTCGGTGAGCAGACCGACGCACCGGTGTTCATGGACGCGTGCGCGTCGATGGGCCGGCTGCCCCTCCCCGGCGGCTGGGCGGTCGCGGCCGGCTCGGCGCACAAGTGGGGCGGGCCGGCCGGCGTCGGGGTGCTGCTCGTGCGCAAGGGCGCCCGCTGGCGCAACCCGTTCCCGGCTGACGACCGCGTCGACGAGCGCACGTCCGGCTTCGAGAACGTGCCGGCCGTCCTCGCGGCAGCCGCGTCCCTCCAGGCCGTCGTCGCCGAACGCGACGAGGTCAACGCCCGACAGCACGAGCTGATCGCCGTCGTGCGCGCCCGGGTCGCGACCGAGGTGCCCGACGTCGAGGTCGTGGGTGCCCCGGAGGCCCGACTCCCCCACCTCGTCACGTTCTCCTGCCTCTACGTCGACGGGGAGGCACTGGTCCTGGAGCTGGACCGGCGCGGGTTCGCGATCGCGAGCGGGTCGGCGTGCACGTCCTCGACGCTCGCGCCGAGTCACGTGCTGGAGGCGATGGGCGTGCTGACCCACGGCAACGTGCGGCTGTCGCTGCAGCGCGATGCCACGCGCGAGCAGGTCGACGCGTTCTGCGACGTGCTGCCCGAGGTGGTTCGCGAGCTGCGGGCGCGGGTCGGGCTGTGACCGACCCGGTGCTCGAGCTCGACTGCCGAGAGCTGCGCTGCCCGCTGCCGATCATAGAGCTCGCCAAGCACCGGATGGACGTCGAGGTGGGTCAGCTCATCGGCGTCGCCGCCCACGACGTGGCGGCACGCGTCGACGTACCGGCGTGGTGTCGCCTGCGCGGGCAGGAGTACGCCGGCGAGGACACGGCCACCGACGGCACACCTCGCTATCTGGTGCGCCGCGTGTCGTAGCTCAGGGGTGCAGCGTCCTGAGGTGCGGCTCGAAGTCCGCGGTCGCGTCGGCGCCGTACGTCGAGGTGCAGCGCGCCAGGAGGTCCGCCCGGGACAGGACGTACTCCTGGGTGCCGACCTGCTCCACGACGTAGACCGCGAGCAGGCAGCCGAGCTGGGCCGCACGCTCGTGGGACAGGCCCCAGTCGAGCGCCGCGAGGAAGCCGGCCCGAAAGGCGTCGCCGACGCCGGTCGGCTCCACCTTCTTGATCTCGGGAACCGCGGCGACGGTGATCGATGCGTCGCCCTGGCGGTCGATGCGGACACCGTCGGCGCCCAGCGTGACGACCCAGGTGCCGACGCGCGAGAGGACCTCGTCGGCCGACCAGCCGGTCTTCTGGGTGATCAGCTTGGCCTCGTACTCGTTGGAGAAGAGGATCTCGGCGCCGTCGATCAGCGGGCGGATCATCTCGCCGTCGCCGAAGGCGAGCTGTTGCGACGGGTCGGCGACGAACTTGTAGCCGCGCTGGCGGCACTCGTCGGTGTGGCGGAGCATGCCCTGCGGGTCGTCCGGGCCGATCAGCACGTAGTCCGGGGCGCCGACACGGTCGACGATGGGCTTGAGCTCGATCTCGCGGGCCTCGCTCATGGCGCCGGCGTAGAAGCTGGCGATCTGCGCGTGGGAGTTGTCGTTGGTGCAGACGAAGCGAGCCGTGTGCCGGGTCTGCGAGACGTGCACGGAGTCGCAGTCGACGTTGTGGCGCTCGAGCCAGGCGCGGTACTCGGCGAAGTCCTCGCCGACAGCGCCCACGAGGACCGGCGTCAGGCCGAGGTTGCCGAGGCCGAAGCAGATGTTGGCGGCGCAGCCACCACGTCGCACCTCGAGGTCCTCGACGAGGAAGGAGACCGACAGCTTGTCGAGCTCGTCGACGACCAGGCTGTCGGAGAACTTGCCCGGGAAGGACATCAGATGGTCGGTCGCAATGGATCCGGCGATGAGAAGAGGCACGGCGGAACAGTACCCGCGAGCCCGGCTGGGCCCGCATCGAAGCAACGCCCGGAACCTACCGATCGGTACGGAGCGGGCTACGCGCGAGTAGCCGTTAGCGTCGGACGCATGACCCCTCGCACTCCTGCCTCCCACCTGGTCCACGACGAGCTCTCGCCGGCACCGGAGATGGCAGCCGACTGCCGTGCCACCGGCACGAACCTCCGCCTCGGTCGCATCGCCCGCGCCGCGGTGAGCACCCCGCCGAGCATCCACTTCGAGGACTTCCCCCGCGACGTCCCCAAGCGCGAGATCAAGGTGAGTGACGCCGCCGCCCGCATCGCGAACGCGCTCCACCTGCATCTCGACTGAACCCTCCGAGGTGTCGAGACATGGCGAAGGCCCCCGTCCACTGGACGGGGGCCTTCGTACGTCAGATCAGTGGAACGAGTCTCCACACGCGCACGAACCCGTGGAGTTGGGGTTGTCGATCGTGAAGCCCTGCTTCTCGATCGAGTCGACGAAGTCGATCTGTGCGCCGTTGAGGTAGGGGACGCTCATCCGGTCGACGACAACGGTGACGCCGTCGAAGTCCGTGGTGACGTCGCCGTCAAGGGTGCGCTCGTCGAAGAAGAGCTGGTAGCGCAGGCCGGAGCAGCCACCGGGCTGCACGGAGATGCGCAGGGCCAGGTCGTCGCGACCCTCCTGCTCGAGGAGGCTCTTGACCTTGGACGCGGCGACATCGCTCAGGTTGATCTGGTCGGTGCGGCGGTCGGTGGTCGTCTCGAGCTGCTCGGTCATGGGTGCTCCCAAAAAGATTGTCGGGCGGTTGCCTGGCTCAATGGTCGCACATCCTCGGTTATTCCCCCGCCTCCCGACCAGGCGTCACCGCGACGGCAGCTGCACCACGAAGGTGGCACCCGGTGAGGTCTCCTCGAGGGTCGCCGTACCACCGTGCCGTCCGGCCACGGCGCGCACGATCGCCAGTCCGAGCCCCGTGCTGCCGGTCTCGTGGGCCCGTGACTCGTCTCCGCGGAAGAACCGGTCGAAGACGCGGTCGCGGTGCTCGGCCGCAACGCCGGGTCCGTCGTCGGCGACCACCAGGCGGGCGCCTGCGGCGTCGCTGGTGAGACTCACGGTGACCCGCGACGTCGCGTGCTGCTCCGCGTTGGCCAGCAGGTTGCGCACCAGACGTCCGAGGTCGGAGCGTGAACCGGCCACCGGTGCAGCGCTCACCCCCGACGTGTCGATCTCCACCCGGGCACTCGCGCGCAGGCGTCGTGCCTCCTCCAGCACCACGTCGTCGAGGTCGACGAGGCGAGGGGTCGCCGGTCCCTCGTCCTGGCGGGCCAGGAACAGCAGATCTCGCACCAGCTGCTCCATCCGGTCGCCGTCGGCGAGCAGCCCTCGCGCAGTCTGCGCCCAGTCCGTGGATGCTGGATGTTCGAGGCCCACCTCGATGGCGGTGCGGTATGCCGCCAGGGGACTCTGCAGCTCGTGCGCTGCGTCCGCCACGAAGGCGCGCTGTCGCCGGTGTGCCTCCTCGACCGGCCGGAGGGTGCGACCGATCAGGGTCCAGAGCAGGGCGGTCGCAAGGACGAGCACGAGCGGCAGGCCCAGCGCCAACGCACCCATCAGGCTCGCCACGGTCTCGACGAGGGCCTCGTTGCTGTGCCCGACGTAGACGACCGCCGCGCCTTCGGGTCCGCTGGCGGTGACCGCCCAGACCCGGTAGTCCTCCGTCTCGTCGTCGTCACGGACGTCCTTGAGGTCGTACGCCGCAGGCTCGTCGCCCTCCGGTCTGAGGTCCGTGATCGGGCCCGCGTCCCCCAGGTTCGCGGAGGCGGCGAGGACCCGGCCGTCCGCACCGACGACCTGCCCCACGGAGTCGTCCCCCACGTCGACGAGGACCTTGCTGAGCACATCGCCCTCGACCGCAGCGGCCACGTCCAGCGCTCGGGTGCGTGACAGCTCGTCGGTCGTCGCGAGCAGGGACCGCTGGAAGAGCAGCACGATGGTGACCGCAGCCAGGGCCAGGATCGCAGCCAGGACCAGCGCTGCGACCGCGGTGAGCCGCCACTGCAGCGGTCTGGACGTGGCGCGCGGTTCAGCCACCGTCGGCAGCCAATCGATAGCCGGCGAGCCGCACGGTCTGAAGGGCTGCCCGGTCGAAGGGGATGTCGACGCGCTGACGCAGCTGGCGCACGTAGACCTCCACGATGTTCGGGTCACCGTCGAAGGCGAAGTCCCACACGTGCTCGAGGATCTCGGCCTTGGACAGCACCTCGCCCGCGCGGCGCATGAAGAACTCCAGGAGGGAGAACTGCCGTGGGGTCAGTGGCACCTCGGTCTCCCCGCGCCACACCTGGTGCGCCGCCGGGTCGAGCCTCAGGTCCCCGGCGACCAGCTCGGTCGGTCGGGCACCGCCACCGCGGCGCAGCAACGCGCGCAGCCGCGCCACCAGGACGGCGTAGGAGAAGGGCTTGCTGAGGAAGTCGTCGGCTCCTCCGTCGAGCGCACGCGCCTCGTCGTCCGGCGCGTCCTTCGCCGTGAGCATCAAGATGGGGGTCCAGTTGCCGCCGTCGCGCAGTGCCGCGCACAGCTCCAGCCCATCCAGGCCCGGGAGCATCACGTCGAGCACCATCGCGTCGTAGGCGTTCTCCCCGGCAAGCCATTGCCCGTCCTCGCCGGTGAACGCGACATCCACGGCGAAGCCCTCGCCTTCGAGTCCGCGCTTGAGGGCGCGGGCGACCCTCTTGTCGTCCTCGACCACCAGAAGTCGCATGTGCACACGGTGGCACGGCTCACCTGAATGCGCGCTGAATGTCGGCTGACTCCTCGTTCAGCGTGGCTTCAGCACCGGCGTCGCACGATGGGTGTGTTGCTCGCACAGTCCGCACTTCAGGAGGAGACACCATGAATCGCAAGAAGATCGCCCTGACCGCCACCGCCGCCGCCGCCCTCGTGCTCGCAGCCGGAGGAGCGGCGATCGCGGGATCCGGTGACGACGACGCGTCGGACACCGCCATCCAGGGTCCTGCCCTCCAGCAGGCGAGCGAGGCCGCCCTGGCCGAGACCGGTGGCGGCAAGGTCACCGAGACCGAGGTTGACGACGAGGAGAGCTACTACGAGGTCGAGGTCACCCTCGCCAACGGCGACCAGGTCGACGTCCAGCTCGACGAGGCCTTCCACGTCGTCGGCTCCAAGACCGAGAGCGGCGGCGAGTCCGAGTCGGACTGATCGTCACCCCGCCCGCATGTGCTCGCGTCAGCGCGACCAGGTGCGGGCGGTCCGCTCGGCAAGCTCGGCAAGCGAGCCGGACGGGTCGGCGAACGCCCGTTCCACCCCCACGAGGTCGACGAGGGAGTAGGCCGACTCGATGCCCAGCGCGCGCATCTCCCGCGAGCCCAC
>NZ_JANPEO010000503.1:0-1768 GCF_031422975.1 Nocardioides sp.
GCTGGCAGGAGCCGGGTGCGCGCAGGGGGGGTGGTCACCGACACATTCTATTGAGGAATATTCAATAAAGCCAATACCCTCCCCCCATGGCCCCACGCACTTTTGACCTGCCCGCGTCCGTCGACCACCTCGTCATCGGCGCGGGCTTCGCAGGGCTGGGTACGGCGATCAAGCTGGCCGAGTCCGGCGAGGACGACTTCCTGGTGATCGAGAAGGACGGCGGCATCGGCGGCACCTGGCGTGCCAACACCTATCCCGGCGCGGCGTGCGACGTCCCGAGCCAGCTCTACTCGTTCTCGTTCGCCCCCAACCCGACGTGGTCGATGTCCTTCTCACCGCAGCCGGAGATCGAGACCTACCTCCTCCACGTGGCCGAGGAGTCGGGCACGCTCGACCGGTTCGCCTTCGGCACCGAGCTGACCGACGCCCGCTGGGACGAGTCCGACCAACGCTGGCACGTCACCACCAACCGAGGCGAGATCGTCGCGAAGACGCTCATCTCCGGCTCCGGCGGCCTCTCCGAGCCGAGGATGCCCGACGTCGACGGCATCGAGAACTTCCAGGGAGAGGTGTTCCACTCGGCCCGCTGGAACCACGACGTCGACCTCAACGGCAAGCGGGTCGCGGTCATCGGCACGGGCGCCTCCAGCATCCAGATCGTCCCGTCCATCCAGCCAGACGTGGAGCACCTCGACGTCTACCAGCGCACCGCGCCGTACGTCCTGGCCCGCAACGACCGGCCCTACAGGGCGCTCGAGAAGCTGCTCTTCAAGCACGTGCCGGGAGTCCAGAGGGCCTACCGCACGGGCATCTACTGGGCCCGCGAGCTCTACGTCCCGGGCTTCGTGTGGAACCCGAAACTCGCCACGCCGGCCAAGAAGATGGCGCTGGCCAACCTTGCCAAGGGGATCAAGGACCCACAGCTGCGGGCGAAGGTGACACCGAACTACCAGATCGGCTGCAAGCGGATCCTGATCTCCAACACCTACTATCCCGCGCTCGCGGCCGACAACGTCGACCTCGTCACCGACCCCATCCTCAAGGTGACCGGCAGCGCGGTCATCACCACGGACGGCGTCGAACGGCCCATCGACGTCCTCATCGTGGCCACCGGGTTCCAGACCACCGAGCAGCCGATCGCCGCGCACATCCACGGCCGCGACGGCCACTCGCTCCGCGACGTGTGGGCCGAGCACGGGATGGCTTCCTACAAGGGCACCACGACCCGCGGCTTCCCCAACCTGTTCCAGATCGTCGGCGCCAACACCGGCCTGGGGCACTCCTCGATGGTCTTCATGATCGAGTCGCAGCTCGCCTACATCGTCGATGCCTTGCGGACGATGAAGGAACAGGACATCGCCGTCCTGGAGCCGCACCAGTCGGCGCAGGACGAGTGGAACAACGACCTCCAGCGCCGGATGCGGCGCACGGTCTGGTCGGCTGGCGGCTGCTCGAGCTGGTACCTCGACGCGCACGGGAAGAACACGACCCTGTGGCCGCGAGCGACCTTCACCTTCCGCAGGCTGCTCGCCCGCTTCGATGCCGACAACTACGACCTCGAGCCCGCCCACATCACCCAAGGAGCCGACGCATGAGCCTCGCCACCGTGAAGGACAAGGTCGTCGTGATCACCGGCGCCGGCTCAGGGATGGGCCGCGAGCTCGCCTGCCAGGCCGCCCAGCAGGGCGCCCTCCTGGCGATCTCCGACTGGAACGCCGAGAGCCTCGCCGAGACGGTTGACCTCGTCAAGGCGCTCGGCGCCGAGGTC
>NZ_JANPEO010000504.1:0-1952 GCF_031422975.1 Nocardioides sp.
CCAAGCGCGTCGAGCTCACGGCCTACGAGGGCATCCCGCACCTCATCACCCCGATCATCACCAACCCCAAGAAGGCCGCGGAGGCGCTGGCCTGGGTCGTGCGCGAGATGGACATGCGCTACGACGACCTGGCCAACTTCGGCTTCCGTCACATCGACGACTTCAACAAGGCGGTGCGCGCCGGCAAGGTCGAGGTGCCCGCCGGCAGCGAGCGCAAGCTGTCGCCGTACCCCTACCTCCTGGTGGTCGTCGACGAGCTGGCCGACCTGATGATGGTCGCGCCGCGCGACGTCGAGGACGCCATCGTCCGGATCACCCAGCTCGCGCGCGCTGCCGGCATCCACCTGGTGCTCGCCACGCAACGGCCCTCGGTCGACGTCGTCACCGGACTGATCAAGGCCAACGTGCCGTCGCGACTGGCGTTCGCGACGTCCAGCGTCACCGACAGCCGCGTCATCCTCGACCAACCCGGTGCCGAGAAGCTCGTCGGCCAAGGCGACGGACTGTTCCTGCCCATGGGGTCGAGCAAGCCCGTACGCGTGCAGGGTTCGTGGGTCACCGAGGCCGAGATCCACCAGGTCGTGAAGGCCTGCAAGGCCCAGCTGGAGCCCAACTACATCGACGAGGTCACCGCGCCGGCCACGGCCAGGCGCGAGATCGACGACGACATCGGCGACGACATGGAGCTGGTCGTCCAGGCCATCGAGCTGGTCGTCTCCACGCAGTTCGGCTCCACGTCGATGCTGCAACGCAAGCTCCGGGTCGGCTTCGCCAAGGCCGGCCGGTTGATGGACATCATGGAGAGCCGCGGCGTCGTCGGGCCCAGTGAGGGCTCGAAGGCCCGCGACGTGCTCGTGAAGCCGGACGAGATCGACGCAGTGATCGCCACACTTGAGGGGGGCGCGTGATGGGTGCTACTGAGCTCCGGGACGAGGAGATGGAGTCCGAGGCATCCGGGACGTCGAGCGAGTCGTTGTCGCTGACGCCGGACGCGGTCGAGGTGCACCGCAACGCCGGCCTGGCGGCAGGAGTCGGCGTGGTCGCCTCGGCGGTCGCGATCACCTACCTCGCCCGGGCCGTGGCCGGCGGGGGAGTGCTGGACTTCGTCCTGGCCGCGGTCATGGGGCTGCTGGGCGGCTACTGGTTGCTGACCTTCGTCGATGCGCGCACACCGCTGCTGGTCGCCGATGCGCAGGGTGTCCGCATCCGGCTCGGTCGCACCTGGCGCGGACTGCCCTGGAGCGCGGTCGAGCACGTCGAGCACACGCCCCGCCGTGGTCCGCTGCACGACGGGCGACTCGTGATCAGCGCGCACAACGAGGAGAAGCTGCTCGCCGAGCTCGACACCTCGGGTCGCCGTCAGGCACTCGTCTCGACCCGGTTGTACGGCGCACCGTTCGCTGTACCCCTCGGACTGTCGACCAAGGTCCTCGGCGCGGGCGACGACCTCAGCGCTGCCCTGGAGCGCGTCGCGCGCCAGGCCGGCGACGTCGTCGTCATCGACCCGACCGAGGCCGTCCAGCGAGAGCTGGTGTCCGAGCCCGAGACCACCTCCGATGAGGACGACACCCCGCACGCTCGCCCGTCGCTGCGCGACCCGCGGCCCTGGATGGCCGTCGGCATCGCGAAGCTCGCGGAGTTGGCCCCCCGAAGCCGACGTGACCTCGATGACGACGTCGATGCGAACGACCCCCTCGACGAGCACGGCGAGCTGGACGGGCAGCTGGTTGCCAGTGAGACTCCCGCACCCCTGCGCGAGTCCAGCGCGGGGCGCCGCAGCGAGGCCCGGTTGAACCTGCCCGTCGATGAGACCGAGCTCGAGGGCCGCGAGCTGCGGCGCCCGGGCAGTGTCAGCCTGGTCGAGGACACCCAGGTCTGGGGCGACCGGGTGCGTCCGATCTCGACTTCTACCAGTCATTACCGTCCTTGTCGCAGGGCAACGTGGCCCAGCA
>NZ_JANPEO010000505.1:0-7821 GCF_031422975.1 Nocardioides sp.
GCGAAGGGCCGACCGGTCGCGGCGTGCGTGACGACCATGCCGCGGTCGAAGGTCCCGGACACGATGCGGGCGTAGGCCATCCGGTCACGGTGCGCGGCGTTCATCCCGGACTGCACCTTGAACACGAAGGCACTGAAGTCGTCGCCGACGCGGCGCGGCGCGCCGTCCACGCCGGCGACGGTGCCGGGTGCCGGGGCGAGGTCGAGCAGGAGGTCGAGCAGCTGGGCCACGCCGAAGTTCTGCAGGGCGCTGGCGAACATCACCGGCGTCGTCTCACCTGCGAGGAAGCGCTGCTGGTCGTGATCGGCGTCGTCGGCCGATAGCAGCTCGTGCTCCTCGACCGCGTCCGCCCACACCGCGGCGTCTGCGGCTCCCACCGCGTCGGCGGGCATCCGGAGCTCGGGGGCACGAGTGGCGCCACCGGCCGTGCGGGTGTACTTCACGAACTCGCCCGTACGTCGATCCAGCACCCCACGGAAGTCGCCGGCCTCGCCGACCGGCCACGTCAGCGGCGTCGGCCGCAGCTTGATCTGCTGCTCGATCAGGTCCATCAGCTCCAGCGCCGCCAGCCCCGGGCGGTCCCACTTGTTGATGACGGTGATCACCGGGATGCCCCGCAGGGCGCAGACCTTGAAGAGCTTGAGCGTCTGTGGCTCGAGCCCCTTGCCCGCGTCGACCAGCATGACGGCCGAGTCGACGGCGGAGAGCACGCGATAGGTGTCCTCGGAGAAGTCACTGTGCCCGGGGGTGTCCACCAGGTTGATCACGTGGTCGCGGTAGACGAACTGGAGGGCGGCCGACGTGATCGAGATACCGCGCGCCTTCTCCATGTCCATCCAATCGGAGACGGTGGCTCGACGCCCGCCCTTGCCGTGCACGGCGCCGGCCTCGGTGATCACCCGGGCGTGCAGGGCCAGGGCCTCGGTGAGCGTGGACTTGCCGGCGTCGGGGTGGCTGATGACGGCGAAGGTACGGCGCTGGCGTTTGTCGGACACCTGCAGAAGTTACCCGCCAACCCGGCCGTGTCAGGAATGCCGGCGGGTTTGGCACGTGCACAGCACTGCTCCGGGGCACTCGACGGGCTTGGTCATCTCGCGCAGTCGTACGGCGCACTCGGCGGCGACGGCCAGGGCCAGCTGCTCGGCCGTCTCGCCCACCACCTCGGGCACCACGTGGTGCACCGTGCCGGACCGGTGGAGGTCGATCGCACGCACCTCCTGCTGCTCCGACATCTCGGCAGCGTGGCTGGTGTCGCCGTGGTGCACGATGGCGCTCGCCCCCTCGGGCGGCAGCGGCGAGAGCCAGGCATTCTCGGCGGCGATGACCGTCCGGGCGGGCAGCAGGGCGAGTGCCCCTCCTCCGCAGCCCTGACCGAGCACCACCGACAAGGTGGGCACGGTCATCGTGACCATCTCGGCGATGCAGCGGGCGATCTCGCCGGCGATGGCTCGTTCCTCGGCGTGCCGTGAAAGCGCGGCACCCGGGGTGTCGATGACGGTGACCAGGGGAAGCCCGAGCTCCTCAGCCAGGCGCATCCCGCGGCGCGCCTCGCGAAGCGCACCGGGCCCCATGGGCGTCTGGGGGGTCTGCCGGGTGCGGTCCTGTCCGACGACGACGCAGGGCTGGCCGTCGAGTCGGGTGAGCGCCACGATCAGCGTCTCGTCGCGCTCGCCCTCGTCGGTGCCCGCGAGACGCAGCGTGCGCGAGCCGGCGTGACGCAGCAGGTCGCGCACACTGACGCGCCCGTCGGCCCGGGTGTGCTCGATCGAGGCCCACGCCGATCCCTCGTTGCCGACCTCACCCGTACGGCGCGGCAGCGTGGGTTCGTCGGGATCATCGACGAGCACCGCAAGTGCCCGGTCGACGAGCTCCGGCAGGTCTTCGGCCGCGACGACGGCGTCGATCACGCCGCGGGCCGCGAGGTTCTCGGCGGTCTGTACGCCGCTGGGGAACGGCTCGCCGTTGAGTGCCTCGTAGACCTTGGGGCCGAGGAAGCCCACCAGGGCGCCGGGCTCGGCGACCGTGACGTGGGCCAGCGAGCCCCAGGACGCGAAGACGCCGCCCAACGTGGGGTTGCGGAGGTAGACGAGGTAGGGCAGTCCGGCGGCGCGGTGTGCCATCAGCGCACGCGAGATCTCGATCATCCGGACGAACGCCGGAGTGCCTTCCTGCATGCGAGTGCCACCCGAGGCCGTGGTGGCCAGCACCGGCAGGCCCTCGGCGGTCGCCCGTCGTACGGCGGCGGCGATGCGGTCGGCGGCGGCGCGGCCGATCGAGCCGGCGAGGAAGCCGAACTCGTTGGCCAGCACCGCGACCGGTCGGCCGCGCATCAGCCCACGGCCGGTGAGCACCGACTCGTCGGTGCCGGCCTTCTCGGCGGCGCGTTCGAGGGTTGCCCGGTAGGCGTCGGGGTGCCCGGAGACGTCGATGGGCTCGTCCCACGACTCGAAGGAGCCGTCGTCGAGCACCAGCGCCAGTAGCTCGCGGGCGTTCGCCGTCACGCCCCCTCCAGCCACGCTCGAACGGAGCCGCCGTGCTCATCGAGCGCGGGTGGAGCGTCGTGGTCACGCCGGGTCACTTCGTCACCGTCGGCGGCGAAGAACCGCAGTGGTGGGCCGGGCAGTGTGATCGTGCCGAGCGTGCTGTGCTCGACGTCGACGAGCAGGCCCTGGCTGATCGTCTGGTCCCACGCGTAGACCTCGTCCAGGGTGCGCACCTTGCCGGCGGGCACGCCGACGTCGGCCAGCCGGGCGAGCAGCGCCTCGCTGTCCCACTCGGCGAAGGCCCCTTCGACGACTTCGATCAGGCGGTCGCGTGCGCCGACGCGCTCGCCGTTGGTTGCCAGGCCGTCGGTGTCGGGGTCGAGCCCGAAGCCCGCGCAGAAACGACGCCACAGGCCCTCGCTGCCGAGCGCGATCTGCACGGAGCCGTCGCGGCAGTGGAACAGGCCATAGGGCGCGATCGAGGGGTGGTGGTTGCCGCCCGCCCGGCCGACCTCGCCAGCCACCGTCCACCGGGTGCCCTGGAAGGCGTGCACGCCCACGACCGAGGCCAGCAGGGACGTGCGAACAACCGTGCCCTGGCCGGTGCGGTGCCGCTCATGGAGGGCCGCGACGACGCCGTACGCGCCGTACATCCCGGCGAGCAGGTCGGCGATGGGCACGCCGACGCGTTGCGGGTCGGTCGGACCCGAGCCGGTCAGCGACATCAATCCGGCCTCGCCCTGGGCGATCTGGTCGTAGCCGGCCCGGCCACCCTCGGGACCGTCATGGCCGAAGCCGGTGATCGACAGCACCACCAGGCGCGGGTTGCGCTCCTGGAGGACCTCGATCCCGAGGCCCAGCCGCTCGAGCACGCCGGTGCGGAAGTTCTCGACGACAACGTCCGCGCGGTCCACCAGTCGCAGCATCAGCTCGCGGTCGTGGTCGTCCTTGAGGTCGAGCGCGATCGACTCCTTGTTGCGGTTGGCCGAGAGGAAGTACGTCGACTGGCGCGCGTCAGGCTCGCCGACGAAGGGCGGACCCCAGCCGCGGGTGTCGTCGCCTCCGTTGGGCGTCTCGACCTTGATCACCCGGGCGCCGAGGTCGCCCAGCATCATGGTGGCGTGCGGGCCGGCCAGCGCCCTCGACAGGTCGACGACGAGGACGTCGGCGAGCGGTCCGCTCACTGCCTCACCACCCCGGCAGCACGAGGGCTGCCCACACGAGGAGCGGTCCCGCCAACGTGACGATGACGCCGTAGGTGAGGATCTGCTTGTAGTAGACGGGCTCACTGATCGAGTCGGGCCTGTTGGCCAGCATCAGCGCTCCGTTGGTCGAGAAGGGGCTGACGTCGACGATGGTCGACGACACCGCGAGGGCCGCGACGAAGAGCCCGGCACTGATCCCGCCCTCCGCGATCAGGGGCACCCCGATGGGGATGATCACCGGCAGCAGCGCGGTCGACGAGGCGAAGGCGGAGACCACACCACCGACGTAGCACAAGATGAGCGCGCCGATGGCGATGGCGCCCAGGCCTGCGGCCCATTTCCCGACGAACTCGGGAGAGCCGGCGGCGGTGAGGATCGCTGCGTAGGTGCTGACGCCGGCGACCAGGAGCACGGTCGGCCAGGCGATCTGCTTGACGGCGTCCTTGTGCTCCTCGGGCGCGAGCATCGCGAGGATGACGGCCGCGGTGATGGCGACGAAGCCGATGTTCTTGTCGAAGATCAGCGCGATGAGGGCGACCGCCAAGAAGGCGATCAGCGTCAGGACCTGGTCGCGTCGTACGCCGAGGGCCTGGGTCGTCGTCTCGGTCGTCGTGCCCGTGCCACGGGCGGGCACCGAGGCACCGCCGCGGTGCAGGTCGTCCTCGAGGGTGTCCGGCTCGTCGAGGTCCACACGACGGCTCATCAGCTCTCGCCCGCCGAGGGCCACGAAGAGGATGGCGGCCATGATCGTGTTGACGACCAGGCTGGCCAGGAAGACGGTGATCTCGCTCGACGGCAGGCCGGCGTCCTCCATCACCGAGTTGGTGATCGTGCCGTAGATGCTGATCGGGGAGAAGCCACCGGCCTGGGCGCCGTGCACGACGAACATGCCCATCATCAGCGGACTGATGCCGTAGCGACCGGCGAAGCCGAGGGCGATCGGGCCGATGATCGCGCACGCGGCCGGGCTGACCGCGCCGATGCCGGTGAGCACGGCGGTGACCGCGAACATCACCCAGGGGATCAGGGCGACACGTCCACCGACCGCCCGGACGGCTGTCCGCACGATCACGTCCACCGTGCCGTTGTTGCGAGCGATGGCGAACAGATAGGTCACGCCGATCAAGGTCAGGACCAGGTCACCGCTGACGCCGGCGAGGATCTCCTTCTCGTCGAGGTCCAGGGCGTACATGCCCACGAGCCATGCCGCGACGTACGCCAGCGCCCCCATGTTGATGGGCAACACGGTGCCCACGACAAACAGGGCAACCAAGGCGATGATCGCCACCCATTCCGCTCCCATAAGGACTCTCCCTCAGCCATCGGCGTGACCCGTATCACGCACTGGTTCAGTGGCCTAGCCAATAGACCTCTTCGGCATCTGTCAATAGGCTGGTCCCATGGCCGCCCCACCCTCTCCTCCCTCACGCGGCTCCGAGTCGCCCTTTCCCGCGCCACTGGCTCGCGTACGCCTCTACGAGCAGGTGGCCCAGCAGATCTCGGCGTGGATCAGCGAGCACGACCTCCAGCCGGGCGACAAGCTGCCCGCCGAGCGGGAGCTGGCGTCACGCCTCGGCGTCAGCCGAGCCACGCTCAGCCAGGCGCTGGTAGCGCTCGAGGTCATCGGTGCGGTGGCCGTGCGGCACGGTGACGGAACGGTCGTGGCGAAGTCGCCGGGCCCCTCGCGCATCGTCGAAGCCGTCCGTGCCCACGCCGACCGCCTTCCCGAGATCATCGAGACCCGCGACGCGCTCGAGACCAAGATCGCCAGCCTCGCCGCCACCAGGCGGACCGACGAAGACCTGGATCGCATCGAGACCGCCCTCCTCAGCATGGAGATCGACGTCAAGGCGGGCGGGCGGGGGGTGGAGGGCGACGAGCACTTCCACGCCGCGGTCACCGCCGCCGCGCACAGCGGCCTGCTCTCGCGGCTGATGGGGGAGATCGCCCACCTGATCCGCGAGACTCGCATCGAGTCGCTCTCGCAGCCCGATCGCCCGCGCGCGTCGCTGGCCGGCCACCGGGCCATCGCAGACGCCATCCGCGCCGGCGACCCCGAGAGCGCCGCCCGCGCGATGCATGCACACGTCGAGATGGTCAGCGACGTCGCCGTCCTGCGCTCCACGTGACCCCGTTCGAGCAGGTGGCGGTGCTGCTGGCTGGCCTGGGCGCCGGGATCCTGACCTCGACCGTCGGCATCGCGTCCCTGCTGAGCTTCCCGGTGCTCGTGGCCGTCGGCCTGCCACCCGTGGTGGCCAACGTCTCCAACACGCTGGGCATGACCCCCGGCGCCCTCAGCGGTTCGTGGGGCTACCGCAGCGAGCTGCGTGAGTATCTCCGGGCGACCGCGGTGGTGCTGGCGACGTGCGCCGTCGGCTCGGTGGTCGGCGCCGTCCTCCTCCTCGCGCTGCCCGCGACCGTCTTCGAGAGCGTCGTGCCGTGGCTCATCCTCGGCACCTGCCTGCTCGTCGGCGTCCAGCCGCGACTGTCCGCCCGCCTGCGCGCGCGCCGTGGCAGAGAGGCCGAGGAACGGCTTCATGTCTCGCCCGTGACCGCTGGCTTCGCCATTGTCACCGGTGCGTACGGCGGCTACTTCGGCGCCGGCTCCGGGGTGATGATGCTGGCCGTCCTCGGGATCGGGACGGACCTGCCATTTCGGGCCGCCAACGCGCTGAAGACCCTCGCGGTGCTTGCTGCGAACCTCGTCGCCAGCGTGGTCTTCGTCGTTGCCGCCGACATCGACTGGCGTGCCGTCGTCCTGCTCGCGTCCGGTTCGGTCGTGGGCGGGTACGTCGGCGCACGGATCGGCCGTCGGCTGCCGGCTGCGTTGCTGCGCGCCGGGATCGTCCTCGCCGGGCTCGTGGGCGCGCTCCTGCTGTGGCGCTGAGGAGAGGGCGGTCAGCCGGTGAACGAGTAGGGACCGAACCGGCCCCAGGCGACGGCGGCCGCGAGAAGGGCCAGGACCACGTTGATGACGATCATCTGGTTCTCCTTGCGTCGCGCGTGGGTCACCATCGCGCCCACCATCACCAGCACCAGGCCGAGCGCGGCGAGCGGGACCAGTACGGGCGCGATGTCGAGCGCGGCCGGCAGCACCAGGCCGATGGCCGCGAGCACCTCAAGGGCGCCGATGCCCTTGATGGCACCGGCGCTGAAGTCGTCGGTCCACGCCATGTTGGCGGAGAGCTTCTCCTTGGGCTGGGTGAGCTTCATGGTGCCAGCGGCGAGGAAGGCGACGGCGAGGACGCCGGCGATGATCCACAGGACGATGTTCATGCGGGTGCTCCTAGAGGCAGTTACTTCATGCTTGAAGTGAATGCTGGCACAATGACTTCAACCATGAAGTTATTCCCGCGTCGGCCCGCGACTGTGCGGAGTACGTTTCCTGGCATGGACACCAGCAGCGAGCCACGGTGGCTCACGCCCGACGAGCGCGCGGCCTGGCTGGCCCTGGCCAGCGTCACGATGCGACTGCCGGCCGCGCTCGACGCCCAGTTGCGGGCCGACGCCGGGTTGTCCCACTTCGAGTACACGGTGCTCGCCGCCCTGTCCGAGGCGTCGGATCGCACGCTGCGGATGAGCCAGCTCGCGGTCCTTGCCGAGGGCTCCCTCTCCCGCCTCTCTCAAGTCGTGACGCGCCTGGAGAACCGGGGCTTCGTGCGCCGTTCGGCCGACGCGGAGGACGGTCGTTCGACGCTGGCCACCCTGACCGGGGAGGGCTGGGACAAGGTCGTGGCGACGGCTCCGGGGCATGTCGCGGAGGTACGCCGACTCGTGCTCGATCCGCTGACGCGGGCCCAGATCGGGCAGCTGAGCGCCATCGGCCGCCGGGTGATGCGGGCGATCGACCCCCAGGACGAGTGCCCGGGAGGCTGAGCCCATGCCTCGAGCCGCCGCATTCGCCGTACGCCGCGCAACGCCGGCCGACGCCAGGGTGCTCGGGCGGCTCCTGTGGGACTTCAACACCGAGTTCGAGTCGCCGACCGACCCGGCCGACGTGCTGGCCCCTCGGTTCGGTCGACTCCTCGAGCGCGACGACGTGATCGCGCTGATCGCCGGTGAAGCGGACGGCTTCGCCCTCGTCACCTTGCGCCCGGCGATCTGGTTCGACGGCCCCGTCGCCCAGCTCGAGG
>NZ_JANPEO010000506.1:0-9756 GCF_031422975.1 Nocardioides sp.
CGAGGGCTTCGAGACCGAGATCGTCCGTGCCCATGACGGTGCGCCGCCGGCTGTCATCGCCAAGAAGGCCGGGCCGGAAGGGGCGCCGACGGTGCTGCTCTACGCCCACCACGACGTCCAGCCGGAGAACGACCACGCCGACTGGGACTCGCCGCCCTTCGAGCCGACTGCTCGAGAGGATGGGCACGGCGAACTCCGTCTCTTCGGCCGCGGCGCGGCCGATGACAAGGCCGGCATCGCCGCCCACCTCGGTGCCGTGCGGATCTTCGGCGACGAGCTGCCCGTCAACCTCGTCATGTTCATCGAGGGCGAGGAGGAGGTCGGCTCCGACACCCTGGTCGAGCTGCTCACCGCCTACAAGGACCGGCTCGCGGCCGACGTCATCGTGATCGCCGACTCCGGCAACTGGGACATCGGCGAGCCCGCACTGACCACGAGCCTGCGCGGCCTCGTCCGGATGGACGTCGAGGTCCGCACCCTGACCCACGCCGTGCACTCCGGCATGTGGGGCGGCCTCGTGCCCGACGCGATCATGACCCTCAGCCGACTGGTCGCCAGCCTCCACGACGACGCCGGCAACCTGCTGATCGAGGGCCTGCACAGCGGCCCGGCCGCCGACGTGGACTACCCCGAGGCCCGCCTCCGCGCCGAGTCGGGCGCCGCCGAGGGCATCGAGTGGATCGGCACCGGCACTGCCGTCGAGCGCCTCTGGACCCAGCCCGCACTCAGCATCACCGGCTTCGACGCCCCCAAGGTCGACGGCGCCTCCAACACCCTCGTCCCCTCCGCCCGCTGCCGGATCAGCCTGCGGGTCGCCCCCGGCGACACCACCGCCAACGCCGTCACCTGCCTGCAGGCCCACCTCGAGCAGCACGTCGCGTGGGGCG
The DNA here is from genome assembly GCF_031422975.1 of Nocardioides sp. GTDB lineage: Bacteria > Actinomycetota > Actinomycetes > Propionibacteriales > Nocardioidaceae > Nocardioides. The sequence continues at coordinate 888 of NZ_JANPEO010000506.1, forward strand.
CGACGCTGAACACCGTCGTCGTCGACACCGGCGAGCCGACCCGGATCGACGCGACCGGACCGGCGTACGACGCCGCGCGGGCCGCCTTCGCCGAGGCCTGGGACGGCACCGAGCCGGTCGACATGGGCGTGGGCGGTTCGATCCCCTTCATCGCCGAGTTCCTCGAGGCGTTCCCGCAGGCCAGCGTGCTGGTCACCGGGGTCGAGGACCCGGACACGCGTGCCCACGGAGCCAACGAGGGCCTGCACCTGGCGGAGTTCGAGAAGGTCGTGCTCGCCGAGGCATATCTGCTCCGCAACGTCGGCGCGCTCGCCTGACGGTGACCTCCGGCGCTGACTCCGCCTGACCCGCTCATGTAACACGCTGTTACATGCTCTACCGCGTCGTAGCAACGTCGCAGCAGAGCATCGGACAGCGTGTTACATCGTCCAGCGGCCCCGCGGCCTACCCCCGACCCCCGCGCCCCGCGTCCACGGCACTCGGGCGATTCGGGGGCGCCGGACGGTGGCCCTAGACTCAGGCCCGTGCCCTACGTCTCCCCGCATCGCAAGGGCGGCGACGGCCGTTTGACCGCGGCCCTCGATCCCCACGACCAGGGCCCGCAGGACGCCTGCGGCGTCTTCGGCGTCTGGGCGCCCGGCGAGGATGTCGCCAAGCTGACCTACTTCGGCCTGTACGCCCTCCAGCACCGCGGCCAGGAGTCGGCCGGCATCGCGGTCAGCAACGGCCGCCAGATCCTCGTCTACAAGGACATGGGCCTGGTCTCGCAGGTGTTCGACGAGTCGACGCTCGAGTCGCTGAAGGGCCACCTCGCAGTCGGCCACGCGCGCTACTCGACCACCGGCGCCAGCACCTGGCACAACGCGCAGCCGACCTTCCATCCCACAGCCACCGGATCCATCGCGCTGGCGCACAACGGCAATCTCATCAACACCGCCGACCTCGCGCAGATGGTGATCGACGACGAGGCCGACGGCCACCTCGACCTGCAGATGCGGATGCCGCCGGCGAGCACCAACGACACCTCGGTCGTCACCCAGCTGCTGGCCCACCACCCGGGTCAGACGGTCGAGGAACGCGCCGTCGACCTGTTGCCGCAGATCGAGGGCGCCTTCTCCTTCGTCTGGATGGACGAGCACACGTTGTACGCCGCACGCGACCCGCAGGGGATCAGGCCGCTCGTCCTGGGTCGCCTCGAGCGGGGCTGGGTGGTCGCCTCGGAGACGGCTGCCCTGGACATCGTGGGCGCCTCCTTCATCCGCGAGATCGAGCCGGGTGAGCTGATCGCCGTCGACGAGGACGGCCTGCGCACGCAACGCTTCGCCGAGGCCGCGCCCAAGCACTGCCTGTTCGAGTTCGTCTACCTCGCCCGTCCGGACACCGTGATGACCGGCCAGCGCGTGCACAGCGTGCGGGTCGAGATCGGCCGGCGCCTGGCGAAGGCGTTCCCGGCGGACGCCGACCTCGTCATCCCCGTGCCCGAGTCGGGCACCCCGAGCGCCATCGGCTACGCGGAGGCGTCGGGCATCCCCTACGGCATGGGGCTGGTCAAGAACTCCTACGTCGGGCGCACCTTCATCCAGCCGAGCCAGACGATCCGCCAGCTCGGCATCCGGCTCAAGCTCAACCCGCTGCGCGACGTGATCGAGGGCAAACGCCTCGTGGTCGTGGACGACTCGATCGTGCGCGGCAACACCCAGCGGACGCTGGTGCGCATGCTGCGCGAGGCCGGTGCGCTCGAGGTGCACGTGCGCATCGCGTCGCCGCCGGTGAAGTGGCCGTGCTTCTACGGCATCGACTTCGCGACCCGCGCCGAGTTGATCGCCAACGGGCTGACCAACGACGAGATCCGTCGCTCGATCGACGCCGACTCCTTGGGTTACATCGATCTCGAGGACCTCGTCGAGGCCACCTCGGTGCCCAAGCCCGACCTGTGCCGCGCCTGCTTCGACGGCGTCTACCCGATCGAGCTTCCGGACGCCGAGCGCCTGGGCAAGCATCTCCTCGAGGCGCCCGTCAACGCGGCGGCCCATACGACGGCCCTGCCGGTCCTCAACAACCCCTGAGCCGCAACGACCCGAGTGGAGAACTGACGTGACCGAGCCCGAGAACGCCTACGCGGCTGCCGGTGTCTCCATCGAGGCCGCCGACCGGGCCATCGACCTGATGAGGGGCTGGGTCGAGAAGGCCCGTCGCCCCGAGATGATCGGAGGGCTCGGCGGCTTCGCCGGCCTCTTCGACGCGAGGGCGCTGACGAAGTACGACCACCCCCTGCTCGCCACGTCCACCGACGGGGTCGGCACCAAGGTCGCGATCGCCCAGCAGATGGATGTCCACGACACCATCGGCTTCGACCTCGTCGGCATGGTCGTCGACGACCTCGTGGTCTGTGGTGCCGAGCCGCTCTTCATGACCGACTACATCGCCACCGGGCGCGTGGTGCCCGAGCGCATCGCCGCGATCGTCAAGGGCATCGCCGAGGCCTGCGTGGTGGCCGGCTGTGCCCTCATCGGCGGCGAGACCGCCGAGCACCCCGGGCTGCTGGACCCCGACGAGTACGACGTCGCGGGGGCCGCCACCGGCGTGGTGGAGGCCGACCGGCTGCTCGGACCCGGGCGGGTGCGCCCCGGTGACGTGGTGCTCGCCATGGGATCGAGCGGGCTGCACTCCAACGGTTACTCCCTCGTGCGGCACGTGCTGCTGAACACCGCCGGCTGGGCGCTCGACAAGGACGTCGACGTGCTGGGACGCACCCTGGGCGAGGAGCTCCTCGAGCCGACCCGCATCTATGCCAAGGCCTGCCTCGACCTCGCGGCCGGCGGCGGCGTACACGCGATGTCGCACGTGACCGGCGGCGGCCTGGCGGCCAACCTCGAGCGGGTGTTGCCGGTCGAGCTCGGCGCGACCCTCGACCGCGCCACCTGGAGCCTCCCGCCGGTGTTCTCACTGGTGGCCGAGGTCGGCAACGTCTCGCGCGCCGACCTGGAGGCCACGCTCAACTGCGGCGTCGGGATGGTGGCCATGATGACCCCTGACGCCGTCGCTGCGGCGGTCGAGCTGCTGGCCGGCCACGGTATCCCTGCGTGGGTCGCCGGTGAGGTCGGCGAGGGCGGCGAGGGCCGGGTCACGCTCACCGGAGACCACCGCTGACCCGATTCGGGTGGTTTCTCGGCGTTTCAACGCCCCTGGCGTGCGGGAACACCCAGGGAGCAGGTAGCGTTAGACCCACGAGAAATCTTATGGACAGCCCGGGAGCCTTCGTTGCTCCCGGCCGATTTGCGAGGGGGCTGACCCTATGGGGCGCGGCCGAGCTAAAGCCAAGCAGACGAAGGTCGCACGCGACCTGAAGTACCGCACTCACGAGACGGACTTCGGGGCGCTTGCCAGTGAGCTGCACGGCGACAGCGGCACCAAGGACGACCAGGTCGACCCCGAGGTCCTCGAGAAGTGGTCCGACGTCATCGAGCCCTCGCGCGACTGAGGTCGCTCACTCACGCAGCACGCCTCAACCGGACGCAGCGACTCCTCGCGCGTCCGGTTGATGCATGACCGGCGTCAGCCCAGTCGTCGGGGCAGCCACACCCCGCGCAGGCGACCCACGTCGCGCATGCGGCGCTCGGCAAGGCGGTCGGCGGCGATCGCCGGCGGCACGCCGTCGGTGCGAGCGAGCTCGAAGACCGAGCGCGTGGTGTCGAAGATGCCGGTCGCCCGCTGCTGTGCGCGCTCGAAGGAGAAGCCCTCGAGCTCGTCGGCGACCTGGATCAGCCCGCCCGAGTTCACGCAGTAGTCGGGGGCATAGAGGATGCCGCGGTCCTCGAGCTGCTTCTCCACACCGGGATGTGCGAGCTGGTTGTTCGCGGCGCCACAGACGATCTTGGCGCTGAGCACCTCGACGACCTCGTCGGTGAGTGCGCCGCCGAGGGCGCAGGGCGCGTAGACGTCGAGCGGTGCCGCCACGAGTGCCTCGGTGTCGGCGACCGCCTGCACCTGCGGGAACTCGTCACGGACGGCGTCGACCGAGGGCTGGTGGACGTCGGTGACCACCACGGAGGCGCCGTCCTCGATGAGGTGGCGCACGAGGTGCCGCCCCACCTTGCCGATGCCGGCCACCCCGACCGTGCGCCCTGCCAACGTGGGCTCGCCCCAGACCTGCTCGGCCGCGGCGCGCATCCCCTGGAACACGCCGTACGCCGTCAGCACCGAGCTGTCGCCGGCGCCGCCGTGCGCCACGCTGCGGCCGGTGACGAAGGAGCACTCCCGGGCGATGTCGTCCATGTCCAACGAGTTCGTGCCGACGTCGCAGGCGGTGTAGTAGCGCCCGCCCAGCGACTGCACGAAGCGGCCGTAGGCGCGCAGCAGTCCTTCGGACTTGAGCGTCGTGGGGTCACCGATGATGACCGCCTTGCCGCCGCCCAGGTCGAGGCCGGCGAGCGCGGCCTTGTAGGACATCCCGCGCGAGAGGTTGAGGACGTCCTCGATGGCGACGTCCGTGGACGCATAGGGGTAGAAGCGGGTGCCGCCGAGCGCCGGGCCCAGAGCGGTGGAGTGGATCGCGATGATCGCCTTGAGGCCGCTCGCCTCGTCGTTGGCGAAGACCACCTGCTCGTGCTCGTGACCGAGCTCGAATACGTCTACAGACATGGGTGTTGTCCTTTGTGTGTCGGTGCGGTCGCGGGGTGTGCGAGCCTTGCGTCGACGACCACAGGGGTGGAGTGGTCGCCGTCACACCAAGATTAGACGCGCCCGACCTCGCGTTGCACAACGACGTCGCCATGAGTGCCGTAGCCGACGAGCGGACCGGTGGCCGGGACTGCGTTGAACGTGATCATCAGCCACCCCTGGTCCGTCTGCGCGAGCGTGGGCCAGGGCAGGTTCGTGGGGTACGCCGCAGCCAGCTCGCCGACTTCGGACATGCCGAGGTCGAACATCGGATAGCGGGCCCTCTGGCCGCGTCGGCCGTCTCGGCCGTCGCTGGCGAGCACCCGCCACTCGTCCCCGACGCGGAGGATGGTGGTGCCCTCGGTGGCCCGGCGATCGACAGCCGTCCCGCGCAGGGTCAGCCGATCCAGGGACGGCCCGCTCGCGAGTGCCGGGTGGAACCTGAAGAACTTCCGCGCGCTGGCGAAGCCCACCAGCCACTCCTCGCCCGTGTGCACGAGGTGCGGGTCCCAGACCCCGACGGAGGTGAAGCCGTCCGTGGGCAGCGGCAGCTCGGTCGTGTCGAGCACGTGCGTGCCGCTCAGCACGTTGGCCGAGGTGCGGGCGAGGGTCGCCCGCACGGACCGGTCGGGATCATGCTGCTGGAAGTCGCCCCACGTGCTCGTCGCGACCAGCCACTCGTCGCCGTCGCGAACGACGTGGGTGGCGTGGTCGCCGTACACCCCGGGCGGGTCGGGACGCCGGAAGAACAGGTCGCTGCGGTGCTCGAGCGCCAGCGAATCCGGATCGAGGCTCCACACGGACGTGTGGGCCGTGTCGAAGAAGCCCGGACCGGCCGACGTCGCGCTCAGCAGCAGGGCGTCTCCGTCGCGGACCGGGGTGCCGTCGCGCGACGTGACGAGCCGGATGTCGCGCAGTCCGAGCTGGCCGAAGAGACCGGCGGTCGCCGGCCCGGTGGTCTCGAGCTGCAGGTCGGCGAGGAGGGTCTCGTCGCGAGCGTCGACGAGGCCGGTGAGATCGAGCCGGGCCCGTGCCACCCACTCGTCCGCCTCCTCGACGAGCAGCGTCACATGGGTGCCGGTCAGGGTCAGCCCGAGCTGCGAGGGGGGCGCGGCACAGCGGCCGTGGCGCCGGCTGCGGTGCGTCGTCGTGGTGCCTCCTCGAGTCACCTGCAACTCCGCGCGGGAGCCGTCAAAGCGACCGGCCAGTCGGAGGCCACCGAGGTGAAGGGCCAGTGAGGCCGGCCCCGGGCCGGAGATCGGCTGCACCGCTGCGGCGTACGGCGCGGGCATCGGCAATGCCTGGATCCCCGCTGCGACGGGGACCTGCGAGCCGGGCTGGATCAGCGACACCGGCCGCAGCCGGCGCACGATCTCGAAGCGGGGGAGCACTCGCAGAGTCTGCCAGCCGCTGCGGACATGGCTCGGTATGGCCGGAACGGGTCAGGCGAACCACTGTTGGGCCAGGTTGCCACAAGCGTTCGCCGCGCGTTCATCCACGACGGTCGTCCCGTTCGGATCGGCTCCTGACACTGACGCCGTCTCCGGACCGGATCGGGCCGCGCGGAGAAGTCAGCCACCTGTCAGCTTCCGCCTCCGGGCCAGCATCCGAAGAGACCCCTTGACCACCCTGCCTGCTGTGCAGTCGTCGTACCCCGACGCCCCCGAGGTCGCTCCACGCAAGCTCGCCCGCAAGGCGACCGGCGTCGACCGCGTCTTCGAGCTCTGCGCTTCCGCGATCGGCGCCACGGTGCTGATCATCACCGGCGGCATCGGCGCCTTCCTCGCGGGGCAGTCGGTGCCGACGCTCCAGCGCTACGGCTGGAGCTTCTTCACCGAGTCGGCGTGGCAGCCGGAGGCCGACTCCCTGGGTATCGGCGCGGTTCTGGTCGGCACGATCTCGGTCGCCGCGGTGGCGATGGTGATCGCCTTCCCGCTCGCCCTGCTCACCGCCTTGTTCATCAGTGAATATGCACCGGCCGGCATGAGGTCGACGCTGATCTCGCTGGTGGACCTGATGGCCGCGGTGCCCTCGATCATCTACGGGATGTGGGGCTACTTCCTCGTCATGCCCCACGCGGCGGCCTTCGCGTTGTGGCTGCAGCAGAACTTCGGCTGGATCCCGTTCTTCAAGGTCGACTCCGACCCCAACGCCGCGGTGTGGGACCAGTCCCGCTACATCGGCAGCGCCTTCTGCGCGGGCATCGCGGTCGCCATGATGGTGCTGCCGATGTCGTGCGCGGTGATGCGCCAGGTGTTCTCCCAGACGCCACCCGGCGAGAAGGAGGCCGCGCTCGCCCTCGGCTCCACCCGCTGGGGCATGGTCCGCACCGTCGTCATCCCGTTCGGTCGCGGCGGCATCATCGGCGGCACGATGCTCGGCCTCGGCCGGGCGCTCGGCGAGACCATCGCCGTACTCCTCATCATCTCGCCCGACTTCGTGATCAAGCCGCGCCTCCTCGAGGTCGGCACCAACACCGTGAGCGCCCTGATCGCCGGCCGGTTCGGCGACGCCAGTGCCGCCCAGCTCAGCGCGCTGCTCACGGCCGGTTTCGTGCTCTTCGTGATCACCCTGATCGTCAACACCCTGGCCGCGATCATCGTCAACCGCAGTCGCTCCGGCGCCGGCACGGACGCCTGATGACGACGACGCAGGCGCCGCCACCGGTCAAGGAGACCTTCCTCCCGGTCATCGACACCGACGCGGCGCCGCAGCACCCGCGGCCCGGCCTCGGCAAACCGACGTCAGAGGAGTCGTTCACCCTGATCGGCACCTGGGTCGCGGCGCTGGCGATGGCCTGGCTGGTCACCCAACGGCTGCTCCCGCTCGGCGGCTGGGCCTGGCTCGTCGTTGCCTGGTTCGCCCTCGGGATCCTCTTCACCATCGTGACCGGCTTCATGAGCGGTCGACGGATCGACGTGGTCGATCGGGTCGCCGGGGCGGTCATCACGGCCGGTGCCCTGGTCGTCGGTGCCGCGCTCGTCAGCACGATCGGCTTCGTCGTCTTCCGTGGCTGGGAGCCGCTGCTCCACGCCAACTTCTTCCTCGACGACATGTCTGGTGTGGGTCCGCGAGACGCCTTCGACCGGGGCGGCATCGGCCACGCGATCGTCGGCTCCGCGATCCAGCTCGGCATCGCCATCGCCATCACCCTTCCGCTCGGCATCGGCACGGCCGTCTTCATGACCGAGGTCGGCGGCCGGTTCGCTGGCGTCGTCCGCACCATCGTGGAGGCGATGACCGCGCTGCCCTCGATCGTGGCCGGCCTCTTCATCTACACCGTGCTGATCGTGGCCGTCGGGTTCCCCCGGTCCGGGTTCGCGGCTGCCATGGCGCTGAGCGTGATGATGCTGCCGATCATCGCCCGCGCCGCCGACGTCGTGCTGCGCGTCGTCCCCGGCGGACTGCGCGAAGCCAGCCTGGCGCTCGGTGCGAGCCGCTGGAGCACGGTCTGGCACGTGGTCCTCCCGACGGCTCGGCCCGGTCTGGCCACCGCCGTCATCCTCGGGGTTGCCCGCGGTGTCGGCGAGACCTCGCCGGTGCTACTCACGAGCGGCGTCGCGACCTTCATGGTCACCAACCCCACTGAGGGCGTCATGAACTCGCTGCCGCTCTACATCTTCAAGGGCGCCAGGAGCCCCGAGCCGATGGACATCGAGCGTGCCTTCGCGGCCGCGACGGTGCTGTTGATCCTCGTGCTCGCCCTCTTCGTCATCGCCCGCCTCGTGGCGCGCCAACGCACCACGGCACCCCGCCCGAGCCTTCTCGGTCGGCTGCGCCGCCCCACCCACCGCCAGGAGATCTCATGAACCGCCGCCTCAGCCAGCTCCTGGCCCTGCTGATGCTGGCCCTGCTGCCCGGGATCGCGACGGGCGCGGACGCCTTCGCGGACGGTGACCTCCCGGAGCCGTCCCAGCGTGCGGCGTACGCCCAGATCGAGGGCTCGGGGTCGACGTGGTCCGAGGTGATCGTCCAGCAGTGGATCTCCGACGTTGATGCGCTCGGCATGAAGGTCACCTACAACGGCGGCGGCTCCAGCCAGGGCCGCAAGAACTTCTCGCAGAACGTCACCGACTTCGGCATCTCCGAGATCCCCTACCCGGGCGTCGACGAGTTCGGCAACGCCGACAACTCCAACGGCCGCGAGTTCGCCTACCTCCCGATCGTCGCCGGTGGCACCGCCTTCACCTATCAGCTCAAGATCGGCGAC
>NZ_JANPEO010000507.1:0-8341 GCF_031422975.1 Nocardioides sp.
GCGCGGCGTCATGATCTCGCCGGCCGTGCGGGTGCCGAACTCGACGCTTCGCTCCATCAGCTCGGCCGTCTCGGGGTCCAACGTGCCCTGGTGGGCGGAGCGCTGGACGAGCGAGGCGAGCTCCTCGGAGCTGCGCGCCGAGCGGAGCTCCTCCTGGGGCTCGATGCCGAGGCGGCGTACGAGCGCGTTGGCGGAGCCGTTGAGCACCCGGATCGGCCACTTGCACAGGGCCGTGAAGCCACGCATGAAGCGTTGCGTCTTGCGGGCTGTCTCCAGCGGCATGGCCAGGGCGACGTTCTTGGGGACCATCTCGCCGAACAGCATCGTCAATACCGTGCCGAGCGCCAGACCGATGCCGATCGCGATCGGCGAGACCCACCCGTCCGGCACCCCGATCGCCCCCAGCGGGGAGTCGACCAGCTGGGCGATGGCCGGCTCGGCCAGGAAACCCACGGCCAGGTTGGTGATCGTGATCCCGACCTGGGCGCCCGACAGCTGCGTCGATAGGGAACGCAGAGCGCGCTGCACACCCTCGGCCGCCACGTCGCCGGCCTCGGCGGCGCGATCAACGCTGGCGCGGTCGACGGTGACGAACGAGAACTCGGCCGCCACGAAGAGCCCGCACATGGCGATCAGCGCCATCGAGGCGAGCAGAAGCAGCCACGGAGTCACGCCTCAGCGTAAGCGAGGATGCGTCGGGCGGCGCGACTCGGGGCGGTCATCCACCGCTTTGGGACGACCGGGCCCGACCCCCTACGCTGTGTCCTCCGGTCGAGGCGATCCTAGGGACACAATGCAGGCGTGGGTGCGTGGCGGGACAACTGCCCTGATCGTCTTGCTGCTCGCCGCGGCGGGCGTCACGATGGCCGAGGAGGCCACCACCCTGCCGAGCGCCGTGCAGGCCGCAGCCGGCTCACCGGTCACCGTCCACGCGGACGGGACCGACCGCCCCAACATCGTCTTCGTGATGACCGACGACATGCGTGAGGACGACCTGCGCTGGATGCCGCACACTCGCGCGCTGATCGCCGACCGCGGGATCGCCTTCACCGACGCGGTCTCCCCCCATCCCCTGTGCTGCCCGGCCCGAGCCCAGCTGGTCACCGGTCAGTACGCCCAGAACAACGGCGTGCAGCACAACGCCGGCCCGTTCGGGGGCTTTCAGGCCCTCGACCCGACCCATGAGATCAGCTCGTGGTTCAAGCAGGGCGGCTACCAGACCGGTTTCGTCGGCAAGTTCCTCAACGGCTACACCGCGCAGGACGTCCGACCCTCCGGCTGGGACCACTGGGACGCGTTGAGCGCAGGGGTCTACGACTACTTCGACTTCGCCTTCGACAACGACGGCGAGCCGAAGACCTACCGCAACAGCTATGTCACCGACGTGATCGCCGAGCGGACCAACGAGACGGTCCGCGCGTTCGCCCGACGCGACGACCCGTTCCTCCTCTACTCCTGGCACCTCGCCCCGCACTACCGCATCAACGGCAACGGCAAGCCCGTACCGCCACCCGCGTCGTCGCGGGACAGGGGCCGCTTCGACCGGGCCATCCCGCCGTCCTTCGCCTCACCCGCGTTCAACGAGCGCGAGGTGCAGGACCAGCCCCGCACGTTTCGCACTCGTCGTCCGGCTGACCCCGACGTCGTCATCATCGAGCACCGGGCCCGACTGCGAGCCCTGCAGTCGGTCGATCGGGCCGTCGAGTCGCTGGTCGAGACGCTGCGCGGCGTCGGTGAGCTCAACAACACCGTCATCGTCTTCTCCTCCGACAACGGCTACTCCCTCGGCGAGCACCGGTTCGTCGGCAAGAACGTCCTCACCGACGAAGTGCTCCGGGTGCCGTTGCTGGTCCGCGGACCCGGCATCGCCGCCGCCGCCACGTCCGACCTGCCGGTGACGCTCGTGGACCTGCCCGCCACCTTCACGTCCCTGGGTTCCGTGCAGCCCGGCTGGCTGCTCGACGGCCTCTCGTTCGTACCCACCCTGATCGGACAGGACCAGCCGTTCCGGGACACCACCCTCGTCCAGACCGGTGACGACGGTGGCGACGGCTGGGCGTATCGAGGAGTGCGCACCTCGCGCTACCTCTACGGCGTCAACGGCGCCGACGGGTTCCTCTACGACGACCTGCGTGATCCCTACCAGCTGATCAACCGCTACGACGACCCCGGCTACCTCGAGCTCCGGATGCTGCTGGAGCAGCGCCGGCTGCAGCTGCTCAGCTGTCGCGGCTCGACGTGCAACGAGACGTTCGGGCTGTTGCCCGACCCCAGCTGAGGCCTACCCTTCGGCCGTGACCGCTCCCATCACCAAGACCTTGTCGGGTCCCGAGCGTCATCTTGCGCTGCGGTTCTCCTACGGCCTGACGCCGTCGCTGCGCCGCGACGTACGCAGGCTCGGCGCCTCCGCGTGGTTCGAGCGGCAGCTCTCGCCTCGTCGCATCTCCGACCGCAGCGCCGACGACCTCGCAGCCTGGTGGCCGTCGCTGGCGCGCGGACCGCTCGATCTGTGGCAGCGCACCCAGAACGAGGTCGAGCCCGGCTGGCAGGTGATGGAGGACTACCAGCGCTGGGTGCTGATGCGCCGCATCACCTCGAAGCGCCAGCTGCTCGAGATCATGGCGGAGTTCTGGGAGAACCACCTGCACGTGCCGACGGACGCGGACGGGGTCTTCACCCACCGCGTGTCCTACGGCAAGGCGCTGCGTGCCGGAGCGCTCGGGAAGTTCAGCGACCTGCTCTTCACCGCCACCACCCACCCGGCGATGGGGATCTACCTCAACAACGCCGAGTCCACGGCCGAGCACCCCAACGAGAACCTCGGTCGCGAGCTGCTGGAGCTGCACACGGTCGGCGTGGGCCACCACTCCGAGGACGACGTCAAGGACTCCGCCCGCATCCTCACCGGGTGGCGGGTCGACGTCTGGAAGACCTTCGCCGCGTCCTACTCCCCCGCCGACCACGCGACCGGGTCGGTGCGGGTGCTGGGGTTCAAGGACTCCAACCGGCACAGGGACGGACGCCAGCTCACCCGGCGCTACACGGACTACCTGGCCTCGCATCCCGAGACGGCCCAGCGGATCGCCCGCCGGCTGGCGGTGAAGTTCGTGCGCGACGACCCGCCCCAGTCACTGGTCAACGCCCTCGCCAAGACCTATCTCAAGCACGACACCGCCATCGTGCCGGTGCTCGAGGCGCTCGTGGCCTCCCCGGTCTTCGCCGCCTCCCGCGGAACCAAGGTCCGCGATCCGGGCGAGGACGTCATCGCCACCTGGCGCGCGCTGAAGGTCAAGGCGCGCAAGCCCCTCAGCCCGGAGTCGGGTGCCGAGTCGATCCTGTGGCAGACAGCCGATCTCGGCGCGCGTCCGTTCTCCTGGCCTCGTCCCGATGGCGCCCCGATCACCAACGCGGCGTGGGCATCGACCGGCCGGATGACCGGGTCGTGGCGCATGCACTACGCCATGGCCGGCGGTTGGTGGCCGAGGAACGAGCTCGTGTACAAGTCCGCGAAGTCCTGGCTGCCAGAGAAGAAGCTGCGCTTCGACGACCTTGTCGAGCATCTCTCCCAGGAGCTGCTCTCACGACCGGCGACCACGCAGCTGACCGACGCCTGCTGCCAGGCCGTCGGTGTCAGGCAGAGCACCCGGATCGACAAGGAGCACGCCGTCGTGCAGTGGCAGATGCCGCTGCTCCTCACCACCCTGCTCGACTCCCCAGCCCATATGACCAGGTGACCACGATGACGACGACTCCCACCGCCATCGCTGCCTGCTGCGCGGACTTCGCCCGGATGCGGCTCTCGCGCCGAGCCATGTTGGGGACCGCGGCCGGCCTCGCCGGTGCGTCCGTCGTGTACGGCGGCGCGGAGGTCCGCGCGTCAGCGGCCGGCCTCGCACCGGCGTCCTCCGTCCTGGTGGTGCTCTCGCTCCGGGGCGCCGCTGACGGGCTGTCCCTCGTGGTCCCGCACGCCGACCCGGTCTACTACCAGGCGCGCCCGCGCATCGCCGTACCCGCCGATCGACTGCTCGCCCGCGACGCCATGTTCGGGCTGCACCCGTCGCTGGCACCGCTGCTGCCGATGTGGCAGGCCGGCAAGCTCGCCGCCGTCCACGCCACCGGCCTGCCCGCTCCCAACCGGTCGCACTTCGCGGCGATGGAGGAGATCGAGGACGCCAGCGCCGGATCGTCGGCGAGGGTGGGTTGGCTCAACCGGTTGATCGGCCTCGATGCGATCGCCAGCCCCGTGCAGGCCGTGGGGCTGGGCAGCGGAGTGCTGCCCACGTCCCTGAGCGGGCCGGCCGCGGCCATGGCGGCGGACTCCCTCGACGGCATCAGCATTGCCGGCGCCGACGGCGACTCCGCCGCGCGCCGTCGGGCCAGCCTGGACACCTTGTGGGGCAAGGACGGCAGCGTCCTGGGCCGCGCCGCTCGTGACACGTTCGCGTCGGTGGACACGTTCGCACCTGTCGCGGCTGGTCCCACGGAGCCGGTCAACGGTGCGGCGTACCCCTCCGGCGACCTCGGTGACTCCCTCGCGCATGCCGCAAGGATCGTTCGCGGCGACATCGGCGTGCAGGTCATCACGCTCGACCAGGGTGACTGGGACATGCACACCGGCGTCGGCACCTTGGAATGGGGCCGGATGAAGGACAACGCGGCCACCCTCGCCTCGGCCCTCGCCGCGTTCTTCACCGATATCGGGACGCTGGGCGACAAGGTGACGGTCGTGGCGCTCAGCGAGTTCGGCCGCCGGGTGGTGGAGAACGACAACTACGGCCTGGACCACGGTTACGGCAACGTCATGTTCCTGGCCGGTGCCGGGGTCATCGGTGGGCGCTACTACGGCACCTGGCCGGGGTTGAGCAACTCCCCCGACGCCGATCTCACGGTGACGACCGACTACCGCGCGGTGCTCTCGGAGGTCGTGCGCGCACGGTTCTCGGTCGACTCGAGTCGGGTGTTTCCCGGCTTCGTGGGGGCTCCCCTCGGGCTGGTCGCGGCGCGCGCCACCTGATGCACGCCACGCCACCGGGCTGCGGTAAGGTTTCGCTCGCTCAGCGCGTCGGCCCGCCGATCGCGTTCGGGCGTTCGGGCTGTAGCGCAGCTTGGTAGCGCACCTGACTGGGGGTCAGGGGGTCGCAGGTTCAAATCCTGTCAGCCCGACCGAGAAATCACCTCTGACCTGCGGAGACGCAGATCAGAGGTGATTGAGGTCTTGAGCCCGCGAGGGCCCATTCCCACAGACGGCTGCCGCAGCGAACAGTCGGGGCGGATGCTTGGAGCCGCTCAAGCCGAGGTTCCGTTCCCCGGCGTCGTGGTCGCCCCGGCGGTGGCGATCTCGTGCCGGACCAGGATCGGGTTGTCGGTGATGATGCCGTCGACTCCGTCGTCGACGAGTCGCTCGATCTGGGCCGCGCTGCTCTGGCTGGGATCGAGGGGCCATGCGAACACTTTGAGGTGCCGGGCCTGGGCGCTGTCTACGCCCGCGTCGGTGACCGTGCCCGCCGTCGGGTTGATGGTGCCCAGCCAGCTGTCCTGCCCTGTCGGGACGTTCCCGGCTCCGTCTTCGGTGATGAGTCCGAGCGGCACTGTGGGTGCGGCGTGATGGAAGGTTGCCAGAGAGGCGGCGTCGAAGCTGTGCACGAAGACCCGCCCCGATCCGGTGAAACCATGCCTGGAGAGGGCACGGGCGACCGTCGTCTCGTAGCCCGGATAGAGCTCAGGGTCCTTGAGCTCGAGGAGCAGCCCAGTCGTGGTGGGTTGCATCGCGGCCAGCAGCTCATCGAGCGTCGGGACACCGGTGCCCGCGAACTGGGGGCCCTTCCACGAGCCTGCATCCAATTGCCGGACCTCGGCCAGGGAAAAACTGCCCACCGGGTCGGCTGCGCGGCGGGGGAAGACAGTGGCGACGTCGGTGGTGCGGGAGAAGGTGGTGTCGTGAACCACGATGAGGTGCCCGTCGATGGTGCGCTGGACGTCGAACTCGACCAGGTCCGCGCCCGCCGCGGCCGCCGCGGTCATGGCCGGCACGGTGTTTTCGGGGGCGATGTCGCTGAAACCCCGGTGCGCGATGACCAGCACCGTCGCCGCGCGCTGGCCCCGTGGCTTGGCTACGCGCGCCGTGGCGACGACGTTGGTGGCCTGGAACCCGGTCGTCGAACCTCCTCGGCTGGCCAGCACGGTGTTGTTGAGCAACGCGGAAAGCGGAAGTGCCACCAGTCCGACCGCCAGACCGGCAAGGGACCCCGCCGCCGCGGCGCGGCGGGTCTTCACGCCGCAACCCTGGGTGCGGGTTTGTCCTGGTGCCCGGTCAGGCGGTTGTCGGAGATCCGGTGCCGTAGGAGCGCGGCCGCCGCGGGGATCAGTGAGAGGGCGACCATGCCGATCGCGAACAGCTCGATGTGTGCCGCGATGAGTGGCACCCCGCCGAGGTAGAAGCCAACAGTGAGCAAGCCGATGGTCCAGGCGGCGGCTCCCGCGATGTTGTAGGCGGTGAACCTGCGTCGCGGCATCCGAGCGACGCCGGCGACCACCGGGGTGAAGGTGCGGACCACCGGCACGAAGCGAGCGAGCACCACTGCCTTGGGTCCGTGCTTGGCGAAGAACGCCTGGGCGCGTTCGGCGTGCGCGCGGGAGAAGAGGCGCGACTCGGTGCTGCTGAAGACCCGGGGCCCGAACCGTCGTCCGATGAGGTACCCCACTTGGTCGCCGGCCACCGCAGCGAGCAGCAGGCCCACCCCGACCAGCCAGAAGGGGAGGTGCAGTAGCCCCCCGGCGCTGAAGACTCCGAGGGTGAACAGCAGGGAGTCACCGGGCAGGAAGAACCCGACCAGGAGGCCGGTCTCTGCGAACACGATCCCCATCGCGACCAGCAGCGCAACCGGGCCGAGGACGAGGAGGAAGGGAGTCAGGATTGCGATCATGAGGTGAACGTAGGCCGAGTCGCCTGCCGTTCACCTGACTGTCGGGTGACCGCACTCTGGGCGATCATGAGGCCGCGACGCAGGGTCGTCGTACGACGATGGCCACGTGGTCGGATGGCGTGCTGAGCAGGGTGACCGCCTCGGCGGGACCCTGGCCGTGCACGTCGTCGACCTTGCGGTGCGGCCCCAAGGTGCCGGGCCAGTCCTGGCGCCCTTCCCAGGCTGAGGTCAACCCGTCGATCCGCAGGCCGTGGAAGTTGGAGTCTCCGGTGGCGTAGACGACGTGGCCCTGCTCGATCTGCTCATGGACGAGCCGTCCGAGGACCTCGGTCTCGTGACGGTGTCGGGCCGCGAGTACGGGCCGGTCTGCCCGGTACCGCCCGTGGACCTGGACGCCCGAGACGAGGTGGTAGTTGACGAGGCAGACCGTGCGATCGAGCAGGAGGTCACGGTAGACCGCGACGGTGGCCTCCCTGGGTGGTTCCAGGCGTCGTCGATCAGCGTGCGGGTCACCGCGTCCGGGCGCGCTCAGAAAGCGTGTCCGGCATCGCACGAGCTCGAAGCGGTCCGCGCGCGCCCCTACGGCGCAGCCACCGATGAGGGGCATGTTCCACAGGTAGACAGGTGCGCCGTGGGACGTCGGCCGACGCAATCGTCCGCCGATGTGGGGGGCCAGACCAACGCGGCCGGTGTCGAGCAACAGGCCCAGCCGGGACGGGTACCACTCCTGGAGTCCGATCAGGTCGGGTGCCAGGCCGAGAACGGCGTCGAGTGCCTTGCAGGCCTCCGTTCGGCCGAGCGTGTAGAGCACGTTGGCGCTCGCGACATCCGTGGACCGTCTGGCGTCAGGTCGGTGCACAGCTCGCTGTGCCTTCATGTCCCAGTCCTGCCTGGGGAGGCGCTCACGTGCCGAATGGGCTCGGCAACGAGACGGCCCAGATCCTCGAACCCATCGGTGCACCAGTAGTCGCCGTGGGGTGTCACTGCGTACCCCTCGAGGCCATCCATTTCGTCGAGCCAGGCGCGGGCGTCGTGCCCCATGACGAGGGCGCGGTCGCGAGTGCTCCGCAGACCCCACCCGCCAGGAGGCCTCGCTCGGTGAGGCCGCGACTGGTCCGCGGGGCGAGGGCCGGGGGAACCGGGCGGCCCGTGGTGGCTGTCGATGACATGGCGTTCTCCGGTCATGCAGTGGGCTTGGACTTGAGTCTTCACCGATCGTGCACCCGTGAGCCAGCCGACAACCTGAATGCCTGCGAAGCACGTCACGTCACGTCGGGCGGTCAGGTGCCGTGCAGGTGGTAGCCATCAGGCTCTCGTGTCATGGCCCTTGCGAAGTTGACCACCGACGATCTGGCGGGTCTCGCCCCGATCGACGCAGCGGGCGACAGCTCGGAGCGAAGTCGTCTGCGAGAACGCAC
>NZ_JANPEO010000508.1:0-6646 GCF_031422975.1 Nocardioides sp.
AAGACCCTGACCCTGCAGGAGAACCGCGCCAAGGCCGTGGTCGCCGGGGAGAAGGCCGCCCGCACACCCAGGTTCGTCAAGACCAGCAACGGGGCCCGAACCCTGGACAAGGCATCACTGGCCAGAGCCCGGCGGCTCGAAGGGCGTCGGTGTGGCCCTGGACGTCGTAGGGGACGGACCGGAAGTCGGCGAGCCCACAGCCAGATGCCGTGGACGCGGATCAGGGCGCTGGCGCGCAGGGCTGCACCCGAGGTGCGCCACGTGCTGGGCCAGCTGTTGTGCCGGCCGCGCGTCGACTGGACGCGCTGACCGGTGACGCTTGCGCTGAACGGTTGGCCGTCAGCGGTGTGCAGGGTGACGGCGATGTCGAGCCGATCGCTCGGGACCGGAACGGCCAGCTCGTAGTGGCCGTCGACGCCGTGGAACGGCGAGACATACATCGCCTTGTCGGTCCGGGCTCGTCCCTGCTCGTCGGGGTGGACGAGGTAAGCGTGCCGGTCGCCGTAGGTGTTGTGCACCTCGACCACCGTGGCCGCCTGCGCGCCCGTGGCGTCGAAGCACCAGAAGACGGAGATCGGGTTGAAGCAGTAGCCGAGCGAGCGCGGGTTGGCGGCCATCAGGATCCGGCCGCCGGCCACGTCGACATCGTGCTGGGACAAGAACGCGTCGAGGTTGGCGCGGATCGTGGACGTGGGCTCACCCAGGTGGTCGCGTGCCTCGAAGCTGGCGAGCGGGCCGCGGTCGGGCAGGGCATCGAGGTCGACCAGCCACAGGTGCGAGCGGTGCTCGAAGGCGCGCTTGAAGGGGGTGCGCCGGGTGTGGCGGATCGTGGTCCGGAACAGGCCGGGCTCGACCTGCCGGGCGGTGGAGGTCTGCGCGCTCGGCCAGACGAGGCCGAGCCTGGTCGCCGCGGCCAGGCCGGAGCGCGCGCCGTCCTCGTGGAAGCCCCACCCGTGGTAGGCGCCGGCGAAGGCGACCCGGTCGGAGTCGATCGAGGGCAGGCGCCGCTGGGCAGCCACGGACTCGGGGGTGTAGAGCGGGTGCTCGTACTCCATCCGGTCGATCACGGTGGTCGGGTCGACCAGGTGCTCGCCGCCGAGGGTGACGAGGTAGTGGGTCTGGGTGGCGAGCCGCTGCAGCCGGGTGAGGTCGTAGGTGACGGTGACCTGGCCGGTGGGGGTGGCAGGGCGCTGGAAGTTCCAGCTCGACCGGGCGTTGCGTGCCGCCGGCAGGAGCGACGTGTCGGTGTGCAGCAGGGCCGTGTTGGCCGAGTAGGGCAGCGCGCCCAGCACCTCGGTCTGGGCGGCCGTCGGCGACTCCAGCATCGTCAGGGCCTGCGCGGGGTGCGTGGCCACGACGATCGCGTCGAAGGTGTGGACCTGGCCGTTGCCGTCGGTGACCTCCACGCGGTCGGTGAACTCGCTGACCGAAGTGATCTTGGTGCCGGTGCGGATCGTCTGGAGATGGCTGGCCACGGCTGCGACGTACGTCCCCGAACCGCCGGTGACGGTGCGCCACTCGGGGGAGCCGAAGATGCCGAGCATGCCGTGGTGCTCGAGGAAGGTGAAGAGGTAGCGCGCGGGGTAGTCCAGCGAGGTCTCCGGGTCGCACGACCACACGGCCGCCACCATCGGCTCCATGAAGTGGCGCACGAAGTGGTCGGAGAACCCGCCGTCCGCGAGGAACTCTCGCAGGGTCTCCTCACTGGCGTCCGTGTCGGCGAGCAGAGTGCGGGCGCGCCGGTGGAAGCGGGGGATCTCGGCCAGCATCCGCCAGTGGGTCGCGGACGTCAGGGCGGCCCTGGTCGGGAAGAGACCGCGGACGCCCAGGGCGCCGGCGTACTCCACCCCGGAGCGCTGGTCGGACACCGACAGCGACATCTCGGACGGCTGCGTGGCGATGTCGAGCTCGGCGAAGAGGCGCAGCAGGGTCGGGTAGGTGCGCCGGTTGTGCACGATGAACCCGGTGTCGATGCGCAGCTCGCCGTCGGGCGAGGCGACGACATGGGTGTCCGCGTGACCGCCGAGGCGGTCGTCGGCCTCGAACAGCGTCACGTGCGCGGTGCGCGAGGCGACGTACGCGGCGGTGAGTCCAGCGACACCGGAGCCGACGACTCCGATGCGACGGGGCGAGGTGCTCATGTCGCTTGGGAGAAGTCGAAGAGGGCGACCGGCGGGAGATTGGGGCTCTCGGAGCCACCGGCGGGCTCGACCGTCACGCCGGCCGCGCTGGCGGTCGCCGCGTCACCGTCGAGGACGATCTCCTGGTCTCCGCCCTGCATCAGCCCGGCGGAGATCATCTCGCCCCGCTGCTGGAGCCAGAGCTGGTAGGTCCGACCGCTCGGCGCGGGCGTCATGTCCTCGGTGCGGATGACAGCCTTGTGCAGTGACTTGGACCGGGTGACGGTGGCTCGCCCGTCCTTGCCGAGATCGATGCTGACCGACTGGGCGTCGGGTGCGCGGAGCACCTGCTCGGCCGCGGTCAGCGAAGGGGTCTCCGACGGTGTCCACGGCTGCCAGACAGCGGCAGCCAGGCCGAGGACGGCGACGATGGACGCGGCGACCAGAAGGGGAAACCAGGCAGCTCGCCGGTGCGGCGCCACGATCGGCGGCAGCGGACGGACCTGGGTGATCCCGGTGAGCACCGCGGCGCGCAGCGAGGGCGGTGCGGGGACGGCGACGGACTCGGCCAGCATCGCGGTGGTCTCCCGCAGGCTGGCCACCTCGGTCCGGCAGTCCTCACACTCGGTCAGGTGTCGTTCGAAGGCCGCTCGTTCGAGGTCATCGACCGCGTCGAGGGCGTAGGCGCCCGAGAGCTTGTGAATGTCGCTCATGACCCAACTCCCATCGCATCGCGCAGCCGAATGAGTCCATCCCGGATGCGTGTCTTGGCGGTGCCGACCGGAACGTCGAGCATTGTCGCCACTTGTGTATGTGTGTAGCCACCGAAGAAGGCCAGCTCCACGGCTTCGCGTTGAACCTCGGTGAGCCCGGCAACCGCGCTGCGCACCCGCTGAGCTTCCAGCGATGCGTGTGCGGCCTCGAGCGTCGAGTCGTGCTCCACCGGTTGGCTCTCGCGGTGGTAGGTCGCATCGCGCGCCGTGGCGGCCTCGGCCGAGCGGACCCGGTCGACTGCCTTGCGGTGCACGATGGTGAGGAGCCAGCCGATGGCGCTCCCGCGAGCGGGTTCGAAACGACTGCTGGTGCGCCACGCGTCGAGGTAGGCCTCCTGGACGACCTCTTCTGCGTGCGCGGGGTTGCGGACCACCCTGAGCGCCAGGCCGTAGGCCCGGGCCGAGGTGGCGTCGTACAGCTCGGCAAAGGCACCCTCGTCGCCGAGGCTTGACCTCTGCATCAAGGTAGCGAGCCGGGCAGCGGCGTCGCCCCCTGACGGGGTGCCCCCCGTAGAGGGCACCCCGTCCGGTACTGACTTCAAGTGGTCCACGTCAGTGATCCTTGCTGATGTGCCGGAGATCCGACAGTTACATCTGGGGCATCATGACGGTGTCGACGACGTACACCGTCGCGTTCGCGGTCTTGATGTTGCCGCAGATGATGTTGGCCTTCTCCTCGGAGTCGGCGGTGAACATGTCACCCGAACCCTCGACGGTCAGCTCGTCCTTGTTCAGCGTCTGGAACTTGCCGGCCAGGTTGTCCTGGGTCAGCGTCTCCGGCACGACGTGGTGCGTGAGGATCGCGGTCAGCGTCGCCTTGTCCTTGAGGACGGCCTTCAGCGTCTTCGCCGGGATCTTGGCGAAGGCGTCGTCGGTCGGCGCGAAGACGGTGATGCCCTCGGCGGAGTTGAGGGTGTCGACGAGGCCGGCCTTGGTGACGGCGGCGACCAGGGTCTTCAGGAGCGGGTTGCCCGAGGCGGCGGTGGCGACCGGCTCGGTGGCCATGCCGTTGAAGGAGCCCGGGTCGGTCGGGTCGGTCGGGATGGCCGCGCAGCCCTCGCCGAACGTCTCGGCACCGGCGTCGTCAGCTGCGGGCGCTGACGACTCCTCGGTCATGGGCGTCTCGGAGGCCGAGGAGGTCTCGCTGGCGGAGGCGTCGGAGCCACTGGTGGCGCCGTCGTCGCTGCCACAGGCGGCCAGACCGAAGGACATGGTCAGCGCCAGGGCGGCCAGACCGGAGTTGCGAGCAATGCGGTTCATGGGATTGAGCCTTTCGTGAGGGGCTCCGGGGCCGGTGGCCCCGGGAGTCTTTCCGGAGTGTGTTCGGTGCCTCCGGGGAGGCGGATTGGTGCAGATGTGAAAAGAATCAGCCGACGTTGACGGCGATCTCCTGGATGCCGCTCGAGCCCTCGGGGAAGGGGCTCATCCGAGCGGCGGTCTGCACGTCGCCGGCCTTGTTGGTGGCGCGGCTGGCCACGAAGTGCTGGCCGGGCTTGGCGTCCCACTCGAGATACCACTGGCGCCAGTAGTCGTTGCCGGCGTCCGGGCCCATCGTGGCGGGCTGCCAGGGGCCGCCGTCGATGCGCACCTCGACTCCTGCGATGCCCACGCCCTGGGCCCAGGCGACGCCGCCGATGAACGTGCGGCCCGCGTCGGTGTCCGACAAGGGCTTGGGGGTGTCGATGCGGCTGGAGATCTTGATCGGGGCGTCCGTCGCCCAGTCGCGCTCGGTCCAGTAGGCCTGCTGGTCGTCGTACGTCGTGAGGGTGATCTTGGTGATCCACTTCGTCGCGCTGACGAAGCCGTAGAGGCCGGGCACGACCATCCGCACGGGGAAGCCGTGCTCGCGCGGCAGCGGGCCGCCGTTCATGCCGAAGACGATCATCGCGTCGCGGCCGTCGGTGGCGACGTCGAACGGCGTCGAGATCGTCATGCCGTCGACGTCGGTGGACAGGATCTGGTCGGCTCGGGTGTTGTCGATGCCGGCGAGCGCGAGGACGTCGGTCAGGCGGACGCCGAGCCACAGCGCGCTGCCGAGATAGGAGCCGCCCACGTCGTTGGAGACGCAGGTCAAGGTGATGTCACGCTCGATGACGTCGAGCTCGTAGAGGTCGGCCAGCGTGAGCGTGACCTCCCTGTCGACGTCGCCGTCGATGGTCAGCGACCACGAGTCGGCGTCCACGATCGGCAGCGAGAGACGGGTGTCGACGCGGTAGAAGTCCGCGGTCGGCGTACGGAACGGGGAGATCCCGGCGACCTCCTCCTCCAGCCCGCTCGGCAGCGGCTTGGCGGTGCCGGTGGCAGCGGGCAGCTCGATGTCGGTGCCCTTGAGGCGGTACGCCGCAATGAACCGTCCGGCGCTGCCGAAGGCCGCAGCCGCGACGGCGAGGCCGCCGGCGGCCAGCAGCACGCCGCGGCGGCTCGGGCCTGCCGCACCCTGGTGCGAGCCGGTCTCCTCGAGCCGGTGCAGCCACCACAGGGCGACGACACCGACCAGGGCGGCGACCAGGCTCGGCAGCAGGTCGAGGGGGCCGGCGGAGGGGCGGATCATCGCCAGCACGCCGGCGACGCCGGCCAGGGCGACGATCATCAGCAGGCCGGCGGTGAGCCGGCGGGCGGCGACGATCCCGGCGATGCCGGCGAGGATGAGCACGCCGAGCATCACCGAGCCGATGAGGATCGGCTTGTCGGCGGTCCCGAAGTTCTTGATGGCCCACTCCTTGACCGGCGTGGGCGTCAGGTCGATCACCGTCGATCCGACGGCGAGGACGGGCGAGGCAGCCGGAACGGTCAGGGCCGCAACGAGGTGAGCGGCCGCGACACCGGCGAGGGTGGCGAGGACGCCGTTCAGGGCGTGGAGCAGTCGTGTGAGCACAGAGGGTGTTCGGTGCCGGCCCGGTGTTGGATTGCTTCTTGTAACACGCTGTTGAGTGCTCTTCCACGCCGTTGCAACGGCGTGGAAGAGCACCGGACAGCGTGTTACATGGGCCGGCGACCGGACACGGCAGGATGGGGCCATGACCGAACTCGTCCACTACGCCGTCACTGACGCTGTCGCCACCGTCACCCTCGACTCGCCGCACAACCGCAACGCACTGTCGAGGCAGCTGGTCACCGAGCTGTTCGGGCACTTGCAGGCGGCGGCCGCCGACGACGCGGTGAAGGTCGTGCTGATCGCCTCGACCGGGCGGGTCTTCTGCTCGGGCGCCGACCTCTCCGAGGCCACCGCCGACGGGATGGAGGAGGGGGCGAAGAGGATCGTGGACCTGCAGCGCCTGATCGTGTCGATGGACAAGCCGGTCGTGGTCCGGGCGTACGGCGCAGTCCGCGCGGGCGGCATCGGGATCGTCGCCGCCGCCGACATTGCCGTGGCCGCAGAGTCCGCGACGTTCGCGCTGACCGAGGTGAAGCTCGGCCTGGCCGCGGCGATCATCAGCCTGACCGTGCACCACCGGATGAATCCACGCGCCGCCGCGCTGACCACGCTCGGCGGTGAGGTCTTCGGCGGGACCGACGCTGCGGCGTACGGACTGGTGACGATGGCCGTGCCGGACGACGAGATCGACTCGCGCGTCGCCGAGGTGTGCCGGTCGCTGGCCACCGGCGCCCCGCAGGGGCTGAGGGAGTCGAAGCGGATCCTCAACGCCGACCTGCTCGCGCGCATCGACGCCCGGGGTGCCGAGCTGGCGACTCTCAGCGCCCGCCTCTTCGCCTCCGACGAGGCCCGCGAGGCGATGACGGCGTTCCTCAGCC
>NZ_JANPEO010000509.1:0-14214 GCF_031422975.1 Nocardioides sp.
CGGCTGAGCGGCACGCTGCTGGTGCTCGCTGGCCTGTACGTCGCCTACTACGGCTGGTGGGAGCTGCGGGTGCTGGCCGGTGGAGACCCGGACGACCCGGTGATCACGGCGGCAGGCACCGTTCAACGCACCCTCGTGGAGACCGTCCAGGCCGTGGGCGCGGGTGGCTGGCTCGTCGTGGGCGCTCTCCTGCTCGCCGGTGTCGTGCTGGGTCGGCGTCGTGGCCGGCCGACCGGACGTGATCGGCGGGCTGGCGACACGACTTCGGGGGGACATGGCTGACCATTGCGAGTCATGGCCGGATCGACCGGCGCAGGCGCCGCCCCACGAACTCGGTCAACACACTGACCGCGAACGACGCGACGAGCAGGGTGGTGACCACCGGGAAGCGGAAAACCGCCAGGTTCTCGGAGAGCAGCCGCCCGAGGCCGGCTGCCCCCACGATGCCCACAACGGCGGTCTCACGCACGCAGATCTCGAAGCGGTAGAGCGTGTAGGTCACCAGTTGGTGGGTTGACGGCGGAACGGTCGCCATCAGGGTGGTCAGGCTGGACCTGACCCCGGTGTTCCGCAGGGCGTCTCGCGCATGAGTGTCCACGCTCTCCCAGGACTCCGCGACCAGGCGCCCCAGGATCCCGCCGGTGTAGAGCCCCAGCGCGAGCGCTCCGGGAAGTACGCCGGGAAACAGCACCAGCAGCGCGACGACCGCCCAGACGGTCGGGGGGATGGAACGCAGGACGAGCAGCAGGGCACGAGCGACCCACCAGGTGAGAGAACGCGCGACCCGCAGAGCGGCGGGGGTGCGGTGGTCGGCCAAGCCGCGCCGCGCGCTGATCGCCCAGGGCCCGACCGCGACGGTGAGGACCACGGCGACGAGCATGGCCAGGATCGCCATCGCCAGGGTGTCGAGCACCGACCCACCGAGCACCGACCAGCCGCCCGGAGGCAACTGCGGTGGCCACAGGTCATCGAGCAACCGGCCCGTCAGATGGCGGGTCCGGGGGCTGGTGAGCCCACCCATCGTCACACCGGAGGCGACCCAGGCGACGACGAGGCCGGGCACCAGGACGAGCACGGAGAACCGGGCCCAGCGAGAGCCGCGGGGACGCGGGTTGCTACGGGAAGGCTCGGTGGTGGTTTCGAGGTCACCACGTTTCCCAGCACCGACCGACCACTCGGAGCAGCTCGCGACGGCCATGTCACCGCGGAGCGTGGTGCTCCAGAGGTCGACCAGGGCCGAGAGCACGAGGACGGCACCCACCACCGTCCAGACCTCGTCCCAGTTGCGTGACTGCAGGCTGACGACGAGTTCCTGGCCCAGGCCGCCGACGCCGACCACGCCGAGAAGCACGGTCGAGCGCACCGCGCACTCGAAGCGGTAGAAGGAGTAGGAAAGGAGCAGCGGTGCGGCCTGGGGCACCAGGGCGTAGGCGAGCACGGCGGTCGGTCGTGCACCGGCGTTCCGCAGGGACACGATCGGGCCGGACGGCACACCGTCGAGGGTCTCCCCGAAGACCTGGGCCGTCTGCGCCCCGAACGGCAGCGCAATGGCCAGCACCGCGACCAGGGGGTCGAGACCGAGCACGCTCACGAACAGCAGCGCCCAGACCAGCTCGTGGATGGAGCGGGTAGCCACCAGCAGGCCGCGCAGTGCGAACCGTAGGACCCGTACCGGCCGCGGCGGGCGGTGCGACCAGGCCACGTCGCTGAGCACCAGGCCACCGAGCACACCGATCACGAGGGCGCCTGCGGTGCCCAGCGCCGCGAAAGCCAGGGTCACGCCGGCCGCATCGATGACCAGTGCCAGGAAGGCAGGGTCCAGCGACGGGGTGAGGGCATTCGCAAAGAGGTCGCCCAGCAGGGGGAGACCACCTCGGTTGACCAGATCCGTGCCGGTGGGCACCGCACGGTGGACTGCCCAGGCCACCGGCAGGACGACGATGAGGAGTCCGGTGAGGCGGCGGAGCAGCACACGGTGGCCGGTCACGAGTCGCGGTCGGGCCAGAGGAGATGGCACCCGCGCAGCCGGCCGCTGTTCCAGCAGTTGGGTCATGTCAGTGCGTAGAGGTCGCCCAGCAGGGCGTCGGTGAGTTCGGCGATCGGCACATCGAAGACGAGGCTGCCCTCGCGCAAGCCGATCGCGCGGGTGCAGTGCTTCCGGGCGAGCTCGGGCTGGTGGAGGCTGACCATCAGCGTTGCCTTCTCGGCCGGTGCGCGGAGTAGGTCGAGGGTCTCTGTGGCCCGTGTCGGGTCGAGGCTGGAGACAGGCTCGTCGGCGAGGATCAGTCCGGGGGACTGGACAAGAAGCCGAGCGATGGCGACCCGTTGGCGTTCGCCGCCCGAGAGGCGCTCGGTACGCTCGTGCAGCGCCCACTCCATGCCGACTCTGTGGAGGGCGGACCTGATCTGGTCATCGGGGCGTGGCCACACCAAGGAGCCGACCGCGCGGAGCAGGCTCCACGATCCGAGGCGACCCGCGTTCACGTTGTGCAGCACCCGGACCTGTTCGATCAGATCAAGGCGCTGGGAGACCGTGCCGATCGTTCGTTGAAGTGCACGAAGACGGCCAGACGAGAGGCCGGCGAGGTCCTGACCGAACACCTCGACTACCCCGTCGGTCGCGGGAATGGAGCCGTTCAACAGGGAGAGCAAGGTGCTCTTGCCGGCTCCGCTGGCACCAAGCAGGGCTACGCGTTCGCCCTCATGCACGATGAGGTCAACCCCGGACAGCGCCTGGTGGTGGCCGAAGCGGCAGCCTGCGCCGGTCAGCCGGATCGCGGGGGTGGTGTTCACGCCAACAGACCCTGCTCCTTGGCAACGGCCTCGATCTGGTCGTAGTTGGAGTCCTCGGTCGGTATGAACGACTCGGCCCCGAAGAGCTCCAGGATGGCCTGGTCGTCGGGTGTGGCGGCGTCCAGTCCGAGCAGCAGGTCGGTGATCTGTTGGGTGGTGCCCTCACCGAACACCTTGTCCACGTCGGGTCGTACCAGCCAGTGGTAGTCGGCGTATCCGGGCGTTTGCCACAGGACGACGACGTTGGACAGGTCGACCTCGCCGGCCTCCTTGGCGGTGTTCCAGACCTGCTCGTTGACCGCTCCGACCTCGAAGCTCCCGGAGGCGACCGCCTCGATGGTGGCGTCGTGGGATCCGGAGAAACCGGGAGACCCCTTCAGGGCGGCAGGGTCCAGCCCGCCCTGGGCCATGAAGTACTGCGGCATCAGGCGTCCCGACGTCGAGGTCTCGCTGCCGAAGGTGAGTGTGTGGCCGGTCAGACTGGTGAGCCCGGCCTCGTCCTCGAAGGGCTGGAGCCCCGACTTCTTGGTGGCGATGAACAGGCTGTGGAAGTCGGCATCGATGTCACGCTGGGCGATCGCGGTGGCGCCGGGCACGCGCGCTCGGGCCTGTACACCGGTCAGCCCGCCCATCCAGGCAAGATAGATGTCTCCCACCTCGAAGGCACGCACGACGGCCGTGTAGTCGGTGACCGGCTTGTATTCCACGTCGAGGCCGGTGTCGCTGGCGAAGCGCTTCGCGAGCACCGGGTAGAGCCGGTTCAGCAGTTCGGGGTCCTGGTCGGGGATGGCCGACATTCCTAGGACCGTCGCTGCCTTCGTGGCGCTGGGGGTGTCCTCGCTTCCGCAGGCGGTCAGGGCCAGGAGGCCGGCCGTGCCGAGCAGGACGGAGCGTCGAGAGGGTGCTAGCACGGGTGTCTCCATGGTGTCTGAGGGTCAGCGGGAACTGCGGTCATGGCTCGGGGATCGGGAACCGGCGTCGGCAGGTGCGCCCAGGAAGAGGGCGACGACGGCCACGGAGAAGTAGTACGCCGCGGATGTGGCCGTGCCGCCGAGGATCGGGTCGGTGAAGCCGAGCTGGGCGTGCAGGGACAGCCCGGCAAGTGCGGCGAGGACGGCCGCGCCACGGACCGCCGCTCGGGGTCCGCCTCGTGTGGCCGTGACCATGAGCACCCCGACGATGACCAGCACGAGCCCGCCGAGCAGGTTGTACTCGCCGAGGCTGATCGACAGGTTGCTCGACACCAGCCCGGGACCGCGCACGGCCAGGGGGTCACCGAAGGACCTCACCACGCTGTACGCCCCCAGGAGCGTGGTCAGCCCGCCCCAGAACTGCCCCAGGGCGCGCGAGCTAAGAAGACCGGCGCGGAGCCCGTCCACGGCCAGCACCCTGCCGGCCGAGCTGAACAAGATGACGACGTGCGCGCCGATCATCAGCCAGTAGGACCAGGGCCACTCGTTGGGTGCGTAGGCCACCGACAAGGCGATCGCCAGCGACTGCGCGACCCCGATGGCCGCTGCCAGTCGCACCCACGCACCGGTGAGCAGCAGCACCGCCAGGGTGGTCTCGGCGACGAGGACCATCCAGCCGAACGGTGTGAACACCGGCAGCACCAGGTGCTCGACGACCCAGCTGTACGGCGCGAAGACCGGGTGGCTCACCGCGTAGGAGGTGAACTTGAACAGGCCGTTGTCGGCGTCCTGCCCGAAGTCGGGCGCACGCTTCCAGGAGACGTTGTAGAGCCAGAGCAGGCCCAGCAGGATGCGCAACGCCGCGGCGCCGACAGCCTGGGGGCGGGGGACCGCCTCGGTGGCCGGAGCCAGCAACCAACCGAGGGTCGTCCTCCCGCGGTGGATCAGTGTCGTGTCAGGCACAACGGAACACCTCTCGTCCAGAAGCCGCGGCTGCACCCTGCACGGCAAGGGTGTCGCGCACGACACCGAAGATCTCCTCGACCGAGAGGGGTGCATCGGCGATCCGCATGTTCGGGTTCGTCACCGCCACCGGATGCCACCAGGCTCCGTCGGCGGTGATCGTGGGCTCGGGTTCGAGGGTGTCGATCGAGACGTGGATCCCGGTGTCGGCGAAGCCCTCCTGGGCGACCGGCCGGATCACCCGGTCCTCCTGGGCGATGCCTTCAGCGTTCAGCCGCTCGTGCAGGGCCGCGACGCCGACCGGGTCCTCGTCGTACATCGTGGCGGCGACGCGTACCCGGAACCCCAGCGACTTGGCCAGTCCGATGCCGTCCAGCGCGCGGGCCCACGACCCGGTGCCGCGCTGGCGGTCGTGGAGGTCGGGGGTGGCGGAGTCCAGGCTCACCTGCAGCACCACCGAGCGGTCAAGAGCCTCGAGCGTCTCGCGGCGGCGACCGCGGCCGAAGATCATCGCGTTGGTCAAGATGGTGCGCTCCAGGGCGGCACCGGCATCGACGAGGTCACCGAGCTCGGGGTGCATGAACGGCTCGCCGCCGGTCAGGAAGAGCTCGCGGCCTCCTTGGGCGGCGAACTCGTCGAAGATCCCCTTGGCCACCCCGGGATCGAGTCGCCGAGAGTCCGCCTTGGGGGAGGACTCGGCACAGCAGTAGAGGCAGGCGAGGTTGCAGTCGAAGTTGGTGTACGCCCACAGCCGGTGCCCGACCGGGGTCTTGCTGCCCAGGCTGAACACGGTGCTCGGACCTGCCAGGGACCCGGCCTTGCGCACCGCGAACCACCACGGCCCGTCGGCGGTCTCGGCGACTTCGCCGGTCACGTCGTGGCCGACGAGCTCGGCCCACACCGGCAGGTCGGTGACCACGCTGGGCTCGGCGCTGCGGATGCCGAGCAGGTCACCCGGTGACAGTCGACGCATCGCCCGGGTGATGAGCAGCAGCAGTCCGCTTCCGCAGTCCATGTCACCGCCGTCGATCAGGCTCGCGACCTGACCCAGAGGGCCGGCCTCCCGCAGGTCAACGGCCGGCAATGACTCTGTCATCTGCTCACCCTAGGCTCGCCGGCCGTCGGGTCGGACGGCGTACCAGTTGCCACCGTTCAGGAAGACGTCGTGGCACTCCACCTCGTGCTTGTCTTCATGCGCGGAGAAGTACAGGGGGTGGCCGTCGTAGGTGACCTGGCTCGTCCCGTCGCGACGCGGGGTGCTGCCAAGCAGTGATGCCCGAACCTGTTGGCCGGCGCGGGGGCGGCCCTTGGTGAGAACGGGTGGCCAGGCGCGGGCGCAGGGGCCATAGCACCGCGGCCCGGATGTGCCTTCGACGTCGAACAGGTAGATCGCCTGCCCAATGGCATCGAACAGGATCGTCCCGTAGTCACTCGCCGCGGCGACAACGGAGGTGCCGCGCCGGGTCGGCCGGGCAGAGAGTGACACGGAAAGCTCTGCTGAGGGCAGGACGGCGATGGGGCCGGTCTCGCTCGGCGGGGAGGTGCTGTCCACGACCGCTGAGGTGGCCGGCTGCTCGGCGCAGGCCGTCAGCAGGCCCAGAGTCAACACGATGGCGGCGGGGCGCATTCTCACCCGGCCATTCTCCCCCCGAGTCTCCGCGTCTGGCTGGCAGAGATCTGACGATTCCGTGACGACCTAGGCCCGCTGGCTGGGCGGGTCTGTCGCGCGGTCGGACTCGAGGGAAGAATGCTCGGATGGTGCACCGCGTCCCGATGTCGACGCCTGGTTCGAGACCTACGACCACCCGCAGAAGGAGCTCGTGCAGGTAGTACGCCGGATCATCCTTGACGCTGACCCGCGTATGACGGAGACCATCAAGTGGAAGGCGTACCACTGCGGCGCGTGCGTCGGGTCTGCGGCGAAGGCCGAAACGACCGCGGGTGTGCACGCGATCGTTGTCTCCACCATTATGTCAACGGGCATGTTCCAACTACGGCGTGTCGGGCCGCGGTGCGCGGTCGCCGACTCGCGACCTGGTTCTGGGTCAGGTCGGGAGGACGGCCGACTGGGCCTGCCCGGACAAATTGTGTGTCGGTCACCGGGAGTGAGCACAACCCGGGGCTGTCGTATCGTCACTTCATGTCCGTGACTGGTCCACGTCCCGATGATGCCGAGTCACGCAGCTCCTTCTGGGAGGGGGTGCACGACGGCAAGGACGTCGACGGCGTCTCGTGGTGGCAGTCGGTGCCCGAGCTGTCCCTGGGTCTGGTCGACGAGACGGGAGTGGGGATCGGGGAGCCGATCATTGACGTCGGTGCGGGTTGGTCGACGCTGGTCGACCACCTGGTCGACCGTGGCTACCGCGACCTGACCGCGATCGACCTGTCGGCCACGGCGTTGGCGACGGTGCGCGGCCGGATCGGAGATGCCGGCAAGGACGTCGTGCTCGATGTCGCGGACGTTCTCGACTTCCACCCCGGCCGCCTCTTCGTGCTGTGGCACGACCGTGCCGTGTTCCACTTCCTCACCGAGCTCGACGAGCGCGACGACTACCGGGCCTCACTCGAGCGGTGCGTGCGGCCGGGTGGCTTTGTCGTGGTCGCCACTTTCGGCCCGGACGGCCCGACGACCTGCAGCGGACTCCCGATCGTGCGCTACACACACGATGATTTGGTGGCCGAGTTCCCCGGCTACCGGCTGCTGTCCACCAGCGGCGAGGACCACGAAACGCCGTGGGGCACCACACAGCAGTTCACCGCCGTGCTGCTCCAGCGCGAGGTCTGATCGAGTGGGTCCGACATAGGGTGAACGTATGGACGCTGACATCAATTTCTACTTCGACCCTGTCTGTCCCTTCGCCTGGATGACCAGCAAGTGGGTGCGGCAGGTGCAGGCGCAGCGCGACTACACGGTGGACTGGAGGTTCATCTCGTTGCGGCTGATCAACGCCGACGTCGACTACGATGCCCACTTCCCACCGGAGTACGAAGCCGGGCACACGGCCGGGCTCAGGCTTCTGCGGGTGGCCGCCCGGGCACGATCGGAGCACGGCCGCGAGGCGATTGCGCCGTTGTACGCCGCGTTCGGGGCGCACATCTTCGACACCGCACCCGCCCCGGTTGACGACCGCACCGAGGGCGAGGTGCGTGAACGACGCGGGACCCGCGAGTTCGTCGAACCGATCCTCGCCGAGGCGGGTTTGCCGCTCGAGCTGGCGGACGCTCTCGACGACGACTCATGGGACCTCGAGATCCGGCAGGAGACCGACGAGGCGCTCTCGTTGACGGGGAAGGACGTGGGCACGCCCATCATCCACTTCGAGCCACCCGCCGGCGTGGCCTTCTTCGGGCCGGTGATCAGCCGGCTGCCGCACGAGGACTCGGCGGCCGAGCTGTGGGACCACGTGGTCGCGCTGGCACGCTTCCCGGGTTTCGCCGAGCTCAAGCGCAGTCTTCGCGAGCAGCCCCAGCTGGCCGCCCTCGGCGTCGACGTCGACACGGTGGGCCAGCAGGAGGACTGGCACGGCGGCAGCCGGCGGCAGAAGAGGTGACCCCGACCGTGGGAAGTGACACGAGCGGAACGAACGTCCGCAGTCACCAGGAGTCCGTCACGGTCGATGCGTCGGCCGAGATGCTCTACGACCTGGTCTCCGACATCACCCGAACCGGTGAGTGGAGCCCGGTCTGTACGTCGTGCTGGTGGGACGACGAGGCCGAGGCCGGTCAGGTCGGTGCCTGGTTCACCGGGCGCAACGAGCTGCCGCACCGGACGTGGGAGACCAGGTCCGAGGTGGTGGCGGCCGATCGCGGTCACGAGTTCGCCTGGGTGGTGGGCGGCAACTTCGTCCGCTGGGGCTTCACCTTCGCCCCCACGGGGACGGGGACGACGCTCACCGAGTCGTGGGAGTTCTTGCCTGGCGGGATCGCCATGTTCGAGGAGAAGTTCGGCGACCAGGCGCCCGTCCAGATCGCCGACCGCACCCGGCAGGCCCTCGACGGCATCCCGAAGACCCTCGCCGCGATCAAGTGGATCGCCGAGTCCTCCACCGGCGGAGGGGCGCAGGCCCGGTGATGACCGGGCATCCACTGGAAGGCGGGCGACCGATGACCGACGTACGCGATCTGCTGGCCTTCCTCGAGACCGACCCGCGTGACGTGGGCTGCGAACGCGTCTGGGAGCTGGTCGACGTCTACGCCGAGATGGTCGGCGCGGGTGGGGACCCCGAGGGGCTGTTCCCCGGGGTCACCGCGCACCTGGCCTCCTGCGGCCCGTGCGAGCAGGACTTCCAGGGCCTGCTGACGGCACTGCCGCACGAGGCGACGAGAAGCGAGAGGGGAACCCGATGGTGAAAGTGATTGCGTTCGACGTGAACGAGACGCTGCTGGACCTGTCCGCGCTGGACGCGGCGTTCGAGGCGACGTTCGGCAGCGCCGCCCTGCGCGGCCAGTGGTTCGCGCAGATGCTGCAGCTGTCCTTCGTGGGCGGGCTGACTCACCGGTACGTCGACTTCGGCACCGCGCAGCGCGCCGCGTTCACCATGCTGGTCGAACGCCAGAAAGTCGATGTCAACCCGGCCGCCGCCGACGTTGTTGTCGCAGCCATGAGCACGTTGCCACCGCACCCCGAGGTCCGGGCGGCCCTGCGCCGCCTCGGCGCCAGCACCTTGCGGGTCGTCGCGCTCACGAACTCCTCCGAGAACGTCGCGGTGGCGCAGGTGACCAACGCCGGACTGCTGGACTGCTTCGACGCAGTCCTGTCCGCCGACACCGTCCGCGCGCTCAAGCCCTCGCCGGAGCCCTACCTCCACGTCGCGTCTACCCAAGGGGTGCCCGTCACCGACGTGCGCCTCGTGGCCGCGCATCCGTGGGACATCAGCGGTGCGTTGGCGGCCGGGTGCCGGGCGGCATTCGTGGCACGACCCGGTGCCGTGCTCAGCCCACTCGGGGACCAGCCCGACATCGTCGGAGCCGACCTCACGGAGGTTGTCGACAGGATCCTTGCCGTGGACACGGCCTAGTCTCGAGAAGTCAACACAGCACTTCCGATGACGAGTGCCACCCGCGCGTGACTGCTCAGTTCGCTTCGTCCTCGACGGGCGGCGCGCCGGCTGGCTCTTGCTCCCGCAGCACCCGGAGCGCGTAGAGAGCGAGAGCCAGTGCGGCGGTCATGCCCAGCAGCAGGGCGAGGTTGGCTGCGTAGTCGCGCAGCAGGATCGCCTTGGACTCGGGTTGGGTGCCTTGGCGACCGATGAGGGGGATGGCGATGACCGTGATGAGCGCGCCTGCGAGGAGTGCGCCTTGAAGATAGCGACGCCCGCGCGGTGGTACGGCGGCGAGCGCGATGCCGGTGCCGACGGTGATCGGCGCGATGAGGCCATCGTGGAGCGCGACAGCAGCAATCAGCCACACGAGGAGAACGAGGAGGTCACCTGCGTCGAGCTCGGTGACCAGCCGAAAGACACCGAACGTCAGCAGCAGTCCGCCTGCCACCCCCAGTGCGATGCGGTAATTGCGCACTAGGTCACCTCTATCCGGTGTAGCCACTTGGTGTTGAGGACTCCGGGTCGGTTGGGGGCGATCAACCGCACTGGGTATCCGTGGTCGAGGTTGATCCGCTCGCCATTGAGGTGGGTGGCGATTAGCGCCGCGCCAACGTGGGGGCCTACCAGCATGCTGTGGTTGTAGCCGTTGGGCTGCAGCGAGAAGACCTCGACACTCGAAGACGTGTCGCCGCCGGCGCGCCGGACGAGGTCGATCACCGGGATGCCCCGCCACTCTGCACCGACGCTCCATCCCTCGACGCAGCTCAGCGGGAAGTGCTCGCTCACCGACCTCATCGACTCAAGTTCCTCAAGGGTCAGGGTGAAGGGCGTGGGGCCGGTCACGTCGAGCCGCCAGTCCTCAGCCGTGGCCAGGGTGAGAACCTGCGCCGACATGGCTGTCTTGTTCACGGGGACACCCTGTGGACCTTTCGAGGCCTCCCTGGTCGCGAGTAGACCGATGCGCGCCAGCGGCGTGACGGTCTGGCCGATCGTGGTGAGAACGATCACTCCGATCCCGGAGCCAACGGCGACGAACAGGCCTCGCCGGTCCATCGCCGGCATGACCGGCGGCGGAACCGTTCCGGCGTTGCTGTGCGCCAGTGGGTTCTCGTTCCACGGAACCTCGGTCAGTACGTCGGCGTCGCCAAGCCTCGCCTGGAGGCCGTACTTGATATCCGGCAGCTTCAACGCGATGTGCAGGAGGACGGAACCGATCAGCACGTAGCCGAGGTAGCGGTGGGTCGAGGGGAACGACCATGGCCAGGGATACCAGTTCAGCGTGTTGAGGAACCCGGTCGTGAGCTGGACCAGCGCCGAGGCGACGAGCACGAACACCGAGAGGCGCTCGAGGGCGTGCTTCATCGATCGGATGGGCGGCCAGCGGAACAGGTTCGGGTAGACCGACCACAGCTTGACCAGCAGCAGCGGGATGGCCGCGACGCCGGTGGCCACGTGCAGCCCTTGCGTCACGCGATAGGCCTGCACCGGGGATGCGGGTACAGGCAGCCACGACCAGGGCTGGTACTGGTAGTGACTCAACATCCCCGTCACGAAGCACACCGCGAAACAGATCCCCAACGCCCGACCCAGCCGGGCCGTGACTGCCGTCGACCTCAGCGGGCTCCGAAAGCGGGGCCACCATCGTGGACGACTCGCTCCCGTTCTCCCCGTGACCTCGGGCCCTGGCGCGGGTTGCATCACCTCATCATGCACTCCGAAACCCCTCCCTGCCACCGAGGTGGCTCACGCTTCTGGTCACCCTTAGCCTCGATCCACCGATGAGTAGCCGAGGGTTCCTGGCCCGGTGCTGAGGGTTCACTGCTGGGATCGGGGCGTGCCCTGATCGGCTGGCCTCGCTGCCAGGTCGTTCCAGGTTGTCGTCGTGCCGTGTCGGCGGAGCGGTCAGGTCGTCGCTGCCGGTGGTCCGCAGGCCTTGGTGAACAGGTCGCTCCAGGCGGTCTCCCAAGGCCACGACGTTGGTAGGTGCAGTCTCACCCGTCGTGCGGAGGACGCGACCCGTGCAGGGACGGCGATCAGCTTGCGGCGGATGGTCGCGGTGGTGGCCTTGGCCAGTCCTGGGCCGGTGATGGTCGCGGCGGCGCGGGTCAGGTTGAACGCCATCACGGCCAGCACGAGCCAGGCTGCGTTCGCGGTGAACTTGCCCGAAGGCAGGTGCGCCAGCGCTGAGTTCTTCAGATCGGCATGGACTTGTTCGATGATCGCGTGGCCGCGGTGGGTCTTGTCCGCGGCCACCGTGCCTGCCACGGCCGGGTCGGTGGTGGTGAAGAGGGCGTGGAAGCGCCAGGTGTCGAACAACGCCTCCTGCCCGGGGTTCTTGGACGGGTTGAGGTCAGGGATCCGACGGACCACGAGGCGGCCGGGGACCTGCTCGGTTGCCTTGCGTGAGCTGAACGCGGTGAAGGGAATCTCGGCGACCTCGGCCCGCGAGATCCAGGTCTGGGTCTGCTCGTCGAAGACCGCGTCGGTGTACTCGATCGGGGTCCACGCATCCTCACCGATGGCGGAGATCGCGGCCTTGACCTTGGGATCCATCCGCACGGTGACCGACACGTCGGCGCCAGCGCGCATCGCAGCGGCGACCATCGGGTGGGCGTAGAACGCGGAGTCGGCACGCACCAACACCTTGGCCGGTGAGATCGAGGCGACGGTCTTCAAGGCGTCGGCGATCAGCCGTTTGGCGCCGCGTGGTGAGCCGCACGAGCCCTTGCGGAGTCGTTGGGCCACGACCCACCGGTGCCGAGTGGGTGGTGGCGACGACAGCGATTAGGGCGTTGAGTCCACGAACCCCGGAGTAGCCGTATCCCGAGCCCTGCTTGGCGTAGCCGTGGACCTCGATGATGGTGTCGTCGATGTCCACCATCACCCGCTGGGTCGATTCGGGGGCCGTGGTGACCAGTGGTGTTTGGTCGGCCAAGTCGGTCAGGAACCTGGAGGCGACCGCATCGAGTTGGCGGACATGGCCGAAGGTGAACGAGCGCAGGAACGAACCCAACGTCGAGGGTGCGTAGGCGTTGCTGAACACCTTGCCCATCCCGCCATGGCGAAGCAGCGCCATGTCGTCGATGGAGTCCGCGCCCGCGACCATCCCGGCGACGAGGGAGGCGACCTTCAGCCCTGCGTTGGCGCCCTTGTCGGTCGGCACCGACAGGTGCTGTTGGGCGAGCTCGTGGAGTCCAGCGGACCGGGCCAGCGCGAGCACCGGGACCAGCCCGGCCGACGACACGAGATTCGGATCGTCGAACACTGCCTACATGGCACGGGGCGTGTGGGAAAGTTGCATCTACGAGATGCCCTTCGTGATGGTCGAAATCGGTCCCTAGAGAAGACAGATTTTCCCAGCACGTAAGGGCATTCTCACTTCACTACGCGCTCACACCACCAACCTCATCGGTGGATCGAGGCTAAGGGCTGGAACCGAGGCCCAGTTCGTCGACTCAGCGCAGCGGCACGGGCCGAGGCAGGCGCATCCCGTCGATGAGGGTGTCTACCCGCTCGTTGTAGAAGGCCACCATCCCGGCCACGGACTGCACGGCGGGCATAGGAGGTCGCAGCTCCTGACCTGCTGCTTCTCTATCACCGACTGGCTCACCGACTGGGACGAAGAAGTCCCCGAGACTATGCGCGACCACTCCAACGCGGGTCACGACATGGACGACATGGGCGGGTCCATGGACGAGGAGAACATGCCGGGAATGATGACCTCGGACGGCATGAGTGCCCTCGAAGACGCCTCCGACGCCGAGTGAACCGCCCCGGCGAGTCCGGAGACTCCAGTCCTTGGGAAGGATGGAGTCATGTCAGGGAGAACGTCGAAGAGGTGCCCGGTCGAGCTGCGTGAGCGGGCGGTCCGGATGGTCGGTGAAATCGGTCCGATCATGAGTCGGAGTGGGCGGCGATGACCCAGGTCGCGCAGTCGCTCGGGGTCGGGACGCCAGAGACAGTCCGGAAGTGGTGCCGGCAGGGCGAGGTCGACGCCGGTAGGCGGCCGGGGACGACGAGTGATGAGTCGGCGGAGCTGCAGCGGCTGAAGCGGGAGAACGCCGAGCTCAAGCGTGCCAACGCGATCTTGCGGAGTGCTTCGGCTTTCTTCGCGGCCGAACTCGACCGGCCACAGCTTGATCGTGCAGTACATCGACTCGGTCGCAGGCAACCGCGACGGGGATGGATCAAGCTCGAAGACCTCGAGGCCGCCCCGCGAAAGATCCTTGCAGCGCGATGCTGAGGGTTGTCACGCCGTTGTTTCAGGGACCGACGGTGTGGCCGAACCAGCCCAACGAGCAGCCCTTGGTGCAACTGATGGCCAGGAGCCAGCTGTTGGGCTTGTTGCACGTATGTTGCATGGACAAAGGGAAAGAGGCCCTGAAAGGGCCTCTGACGCGAAGATTCACCCCGAGTGGGTGGGGCTTCGCGTCAGGGCTTTTCAGGACACGTTGTCGAGGGTCACGCGGTAGCCCATGGCTTCGAGTTGGTGGATCGCTCGGTTC
>NZ_JANPEO010000510.1:0-1784 GCF_031422975.1 Nocardioides sp.
CAGCTGGTCGATGGGCTCGGTGGCTCCCGCCTCGGCGAGGTCCACCCGCACAGTCCACGGCGCAAGGTTGCGGAGCAGCGAGGTCTCCGTGCGGCCCGCGTGCGCGTCGCCGCCCAGCACCCCGAACCCGGTCCAGGCGGCGGGGCGGCCCTCGTCGCGGAGGGTGGTCACGGCGCTCACGAGCGTGGGCACGTTGCCGCCGTGGCCGTTGACGAATACGAGCCCCGTGGCCCACCGGCACGCCGATCGGCCGAGCTCGACCAGCAGCAGGTAGAGCGCCTCGTGGCCGATCGAGATGGTCCCCGGGAAGTCCTCGTGCTCGCCGCTGGCGCCATAGGCGAGAGCGGGCGCGACCAGCACGCGCACACCCGAGGCATCCAGTCGTACGGCGACCTCCCGGGTCGCCGCACACGCCAGCATCGATTCCGTGGCCAGCGGCAGGTGCGGCCCGTGCTGCTCGAGCGAGCCGATCGGCACGAGCACCAGCGGCGGGTCGCCCTCGATCGTGGGCCAGCGCGCCCCGCCGAGGCCTAGGCGTCGACTGGGCTCGCCCGACGAGCTCGCACCCATCTCAGACCATCCCTGCGACCGGACTCTCGTCGCACGCGCTCGTCGGGCGCGTCCGGGTCGCGCCGAGCGTGAGTCCGACGGGTGCGTTGCGCACCGTGCCCGTGTGCGAGTGGTCCTGACTCGATCCCGGGAGCGCACCGCGGTCCAGGCTCGCCAGCGCCTCCTCGGCGTTACCCTTGACGCACTCCGGATCCGGACCGTCCAACGGCAACCCGGTGAAGAACTTGGCCGCCATGCAGCCACCGCGGCAGCTGTCGTAGGCCGAGCACTTCGCGCAGGCGCCACCGGTCTGCGGGCTGCGCAGCTCCTCGAACAGGGGGGCGTGCTTCCAGACGTGGTCGAAACCGAGGTCACGGATGTTGCCGGCCTTGAACCGGTCGTGGATCGCGAACGGGCACGCGTAGACGTCCCCGACCGGGTCCACCAGGCAGACCACGCGGCCGGCGCCACACAGGTTGAGGCCGGGCAGCGGATCGCCGTACGCCGCAAGGTGGAAGAACGAGTCGCCGGTGAGCACCTTCTCGCCGTTCGCGGTGAGCCAGTCGTAGAGCTGGCGCTGCTGGTGCGGCAGCGGGTGCAGCTCGTCCCACACGTCGGCACCGCGACCCGACGGTCGCAGCCGGGTCAGCCGCAGCTGGGCGCCGAAGCTGTCCGCGATCGCCTTGAACTCGTCGAGCTGGTCGATGTTGTGACGGGTGCACACGACCGAGATCTTGAAGTCCTGCATCCCGGCTGCCTGGAGATTGGCGAGCGCCTTCATAGCGGCGTCGTAGGTGCCCTGCCCGCGGACCGCGTCGTTGACCTCGGCAGTGGCGCCGTCGAGCGATATCTGTACGTCGATGTAGTCGGTCGCCGCCAGCTTCTCCGCCCGCTCCCGGGTGATCCGGAAGCCGTTGGTCGAGAACTTCACGCCGACGTGGTGCTCGACTGCATAGTCGAGGAGCTCCCAGAAGTCGGGACGCACCGTGGGCTCTCCGCCGCCGATGTTGACGTAGAAGATCTGCATCCGCTCGAACTCGCGGATGAGTGCCTTGGCCTCCTCCGTGTCCAGCTCGTCGGGGTCACGGCGACCCGAGGACGACAGGCAGTGCAGGCATGCGAGGTTGCAGGCGTAGGTCAGCTCCCAGGTCAGGCAG
Organism: Nocardioides sp.; assembly: GCF_031422975.1. Taxonomy (GTDB): domain Bacteria; phylum Actinomycetota; class Actinomycetes; order Propionibacteriales; family Nocardioidaceae; genus Nocardioides. Next base: position 1,707 of record NZ_JANPEO010000510.1, read on the forward strand.
ATCGGCGCGTCGAGGCCGAGCTCGAACTGGTCGACGAGCCGCCCGACGGCCGGCGGCGGGGTCTCGGTGAGGGTGGCG
>NZ_JANPEO010000511.1:0-13427 GCF_031422975.1 Nocardioides sp.
TCGGCGAGCGATGGCGACCGCTTCCAGCTGTGAGTGCGCGCCCAGCTTTCACAGCGGCGCCTTGAGGTAGCCACGACACGTGTTTCTCAAGATGCCGAGCTCCTGGGCGATGGCGTCGCTGCGCATTCCGGCGCCAGCATCGCCACCGCGTCGCGTTCTCGTGGGCTGAGAGGGTTCTCCGCACCGGCGCGTCCCGCGGCCGGGGTCTCCGGCGGCTGCACCAGGTCCGGGTGCACGAGCAGGCCGCCCTTGCCTGCAGTCTCCAGCGCGTCCATGAGATCGGGCAGAGAGCCGTTCTTGGGGAGCACAGAACTGGCTGGTGCCTCCACTGCCCGGTCCACCAGCGTGGGGTCCGCGTGTCCGGTCACCACCAGGTCCGGCTGGCGCGTGACCACCGGCTCGGTCCGCTGACCAGGTCGTAGGCGACACCGAGGCAGTCCAGATGGGGCTCTGCCGGGTCCCCAACATTGGTCACTCCATGCGGGGGGTACCAGCACCATTGGGCACTGGTGCGCTGCACCGCAGCGGAACTAGCGTCGTTGGCAGATCGCAGGTCACCGCCAGATCGACGGTGCCGCAGATCGGGACGAGGCGACGTCAGGGATCCGGGCGCCGCCGACAGCGCCCGCGCGGCTGTAGGTAGCAGAGCTCCACGAAGACCTGGGACGGCGGGGAGGCACACCCTCCCCCACAGTTGTGCACCCCGCCGCTCCCGACCCAACCCGGGGTACTGGGACCAATGGACAACTGTCGAGTGGTACTTCCTCGCACCTAACGTCACGAACGACGCAGTGCCAATCGACGCGGAAGGGCCACGATGTCTCGGCGTGATGACTTGGTGCCCAGAAGGCCGCTGCGAGGGGCCACCCCGCTCATCTGGCAGATGGAGCTGCGGGACTCGCTTCGGCGCGAGCAGGGTCGCGCGTCCAGCCGCCGGGTCGCCCTCTACTCCCACGACACCCAGGGCCTGGGGCACATTCGGCGCAACACTCTGCTGGCCGCCGCCATGGTGGCCGCAGATCCCGAGGTCGACGTACTGCTTCTGAGCGGAGCGCGTGAGGCGGCCTCGCTCCCCCTGCCTGAGCGCACCGACCTGGTCGTCCTCCCGGGCCTGACCAAGGACGCGCTCGGCGGCTACGCCGCTCGCTGCCTCGACCGGTCGCTGGGCGAGGTCCTCGCCATCCGGGCGGCGGCGCTCGAGAGTCTCCTCGCGGCATACGAGCCCGACCTCCTCGTGGTCGACAAGGTCCCCCGGGGCTTCCGAGGCGAGCTCGAGCCGGCATTGCGCCGAGCGCGCCTCGAGCACGGTACGCGGACGGTGCTCGGCCTCAGAGACATCCTTGATGACGTCTCCACGACGCGGCGCGAATGGCAGATCGCCCGGACGCCGGAGGCGATCAGGACGCTCTACGACCAGGTCTGGGTCTACGCGGATCCGACAGTCTTCGACCCGGCCGTTGAGTACGGGTGGAGTGAGGCCGTGCGCACGAAAGTTCGCTACACCGGGTATCTCGGGGCCGACCGTGAGCGCCTGCTCCCGACCACGAAGCACAGTTCGATCACACCGTCGGTCAGTCGGGACAACGCAGGGCCGTTCGTCCTGGGACTGATCGGCGGCGGACAGGACGGCGCCGCAGTGGCCGACGCGTTCGCCCACGCCGACTTCCCGGCCGGCCACGTGGGCGTGCTCGTCACCGGCCCGTACCTCCCCTCCACGCACCTGGAGCATCTCGAGCGGTTGGCGCGCCATCGACGCGACCTGCGGGTCCACCGCTTCGTCAACGACGTTCCTGCCTTGGCACGGGCGTCCCGGGCGACCGTCTCGATGGGTGGGTACAACTCGGTGTGCGAGCTGATGACGGCGCGCCGGCCCGCGCTCGTCGTACCCCGCGTGGCGCCGCGAAGCGAGCAGTCCATCCGGGCCACCCATTTCGCCGACCGCGGGCTCCTCGACGTCTTGTTCCCCCAGCACCTTGATCCCCAGGCATTGTCGGGCTGGCTGCGGGCTGCGGTGTCGCGCGTCGCCCCGCCGAGCCGGTCGATCGACCTCGGGGGGCTGGGCAGGGTGCCCGATCTGGTGACCGCCCTGCTCGAGAGCTCCGTCGTGCAAGGTGCCCGAGATGTCGGATGAGGGCCGTGCACCCCGGATCGGCTACGTCCTGAAGATGTACCCGAGGTTCTCGGAGACCTTCGTGGTGACCGAGGTGCTGGCGATGGAGCATCATGGAGCGGACCTGGACATCTTCTCGCTCCGCCCACCCGCGGACGGCAGGTTCCACGAGTCCTTGTCGCGGGTGCGCGCTCCGGTCACCTACCTGCCCTCGCCCGGCAAGCCGCTCGAGCTGTGGCAGGCCCTGTCGGACTGTCGTGCTCTCCACCCCTCGGGGTTCGACGCCCACATGGACGAGATCCTTGCCGCGACGCCGGCCGACGCGTACCAGGCCGTCATCCTGGCCACAGCCGTGCGCGAGCGTGAGATCTCACATCTTCATGCGCACTTCGGGTCGGTCGCCGCAGGAGTCGCACGGCTGGCCGCCCGGATCGCCGGGATCAGCTACTCGATCACCCTGCACGCCAAGGACATCTTCCACGAGGACGTGGACCACGCGGAGCTGGCCGCACGGTTGCGGGATGCAGCGCTCTGCGTCACGGTGAGCGACTTCAACGAGCGCTACCTTCGGGGGCGGTACGGCGATGACACGGCCTCTCTCATCCGGATCTACAACGGCATCGATCTCGAGGCGTTCGCGTACACCCGGCCCATGGTCCGGCCCCGCGTCGTCGTCGGCGTCGGTCGGCTGGTCCCGAAGAAGGGCTTCCATCACCTGATCGACGCCGTCCTCCAGCTCCGCGACCGGGGGCGTCCGGTGCGCCTGGACCTGGTCGGGGGCGGGGCCGAGGAGACCGCGCTCCGTGCCCAGGTGGCCGGCCTCGGCCTGGAGGACCTGGTCACCTTCCACGGACCTCTCACCCAGACCGAGGCCAGGCAGATGATGCGCGGGGCCGCGGCGTTGGCGGCACCGTGCATCGTGGGCCCGGACGGCAACCGGGACGGCCTGCCGACCGCCATCCTCGAAGGCCTCGCCCTGGGCACCCCGGTGGTCGCCACCCCGGTCACCGGGATCCCCGAGGCGATTGTTCACGACCGCACCGGGCTCCTGGTGCCGGAGGGAGACGTCACGGCGCTGGCCGACGCACTCGAAGCGCTCGTGGAGGATGACGCACTCCGGTGCCGCCTGGCCGATGCCGGGCGTGAGCACGTGGAGAGCCACTTCGACGCGAACACGAACGGAAAGATGCTCTACGACGTCATGGCTCAGCTGGCTCCCCGGCCCCAGGGCGTGGCCGTCTGATGCGCGTCGTGTACGTGTGCACCGACCAGGGGGTGCCGGCCTTCGGACGCAAGGGCGCGTCGGTGCATGTCCAGGCGATCCTGACGCAGCTGCTGGATCGGGGTGACGACGTCCACCTCGTCAACCCGCGCCCGGGCTCGCGGCCGGCAGGCCTCTCCCGGGTCCACGTCCACGAGATCGCGGTCGGCGCCCGCCGTGACGGGGAACCAGAGCGTGCAGCACAGGACCTCGACCGGCGCGTCGCGTCGATTCTCGACGACATCCACTCCCAGGCACCCGTCGACCTCGTGTACGAGCGCTACGCGTTGTGGGGACGCACGACCACGTCGTGGGCCCGGGCACACGGGGTCGCCAGCGTGCTGGAGGTCAACTCCCCGCTGCCCGACGAGCAGGCCCGGCACCGCGTGCTCGTCGACCGTGCCGCGGCGGACGCAGTGGCACGCGACGCCACTGCTCGGGCCGACGCCGTGGTGTGCGTCAGTTCCCCGGTCGCGCACTGGGTGCGCGCGCTCGGGACGGCCGCTCCCGATTCGATCCACGTGATACCCAACGGTGTGGACACCCGACGATTCGCCTCCCTGGACGTCCGCCGGGACCCGGCGACGTTCACCCTCGGCTTCGTCGGCACGCTCAAGCCGTGGCACGGCGTGGCCGACCTCGTCCGCGCTCTCGCGCTCCTGCATCGTCACGACACCACCTACCGACTGCTCGTCGTCGGGGACGGACCGGAGCGCGGATCTCTCGAGACACTCGTCGACCACCTCGGGCTGCGGGGCGCGGCGGAGTTCTCCGGATCGGCAGATCCCGTGGACGTTCCAGCCCTCCTGGCCCGGATGGACGTGGCGGTCGCTCCCTATCCGCCGAGCGAGGACTTCTACTTCTCCCCGCTGAAGATCAATGAGTACTTCGCGGCAGGGCTGCCGGTGATCACCAGCGACGTCGGGAACCTGCCGGCGTTGCTGACCGGCGGCGCCCACCCGCTCGGGCTGCTCTATCCGGCCGGCTCGGCCGATGGCCTGGCCCGGGTGGTCTCCCAGCTACGAGACGATCCCGTCGCTCGAGCAGACCTGGGCGGGCGGGGGCGGCGTGCGGCGGTGGAGCAGCACGACTGGAAGCGCGTCGTCGATCGGATCCTCGACCTGGTGGGGGTGGCCGGTGTCACCACGCAAGCCTCGTGACCTCCGCGAGTCGCTGCCCGGATTCCGGCGCCTCGCACGACACGTACGACCCCACCTGGGCCGCGAGCGCCGGATGCTGCTGCTCGGCCTCCTGGCCCTCTTCGCGGAGGTGGGGCTGCGACTCCTCGAGCCGTGGCCGTTGAAGTTCGTCGTCGACGGCGTCGTCACGGCCAGCGGCGGCACGATCGCCTCCGCGCCCGTCGACAACCTCACCATGGTGCTGGTCCTGTCCAGCGTTGCGGTCCTGGTGATCGCCGTACTCCGGGCCGGTGCCGCCTACCTCAGCACGCTGACGTTCTCCTTGTCCGGGAGCCGGGTGCTGAGCGAGGTGCGTTCCGACCTGTTCGAGCACCTGCAGCGGCTGCCGATGTCGTTCCACGACCAAGCTCGTACGGGAGACCTCGTCACTCGCGTCACAGCCGATGTCGGTCGCCTCAAGGAGGTCGTCGTCACCGCTGCCCTCCCGTTGTTCGGCAACGTGCTGACACTGGTCGCCATGATCGGGGTGGTGGCCTTCATGGACTGGAGGTTGGCACTGGTGATGCTGCTGGTCTTCCCGGCGTTCTTCTCGATGAGCATCCGGCTGGGTCGCCGGATCAACACGGTCTCCCGCCTGCAGCGTCGCGCCGAGGGATCCCTGGCCTCACACGCCACCGAGTCCCTCTCGGCCATGCGCGTGGTCAAGTCCTATTCGCTCGAGCACGCCATGCAGGAGACGTTCACCGTCAGCAACAAGAAGTCGCTCAACGACGGCGTCAAGGCCAAACGTCTCTCAGCGGGTCTGGAACGCAAGACCGACGTGCTCGTGGCGGTCGCCACCTCGATCACGTTGTTCGCCGGAGCCCAGCGAGTGCTCGCCGGCGCCATGTCGCCCGGTGAGCTCGTCGTCTTCCTGACCTATCTCAGGGCCGCCTTCAAGCCGATGCGAGACGTGGCGAAGTACGTCGGCCGGATCGCCCAGGCGGCGGCGTCGTCCGAACGCATCGTCGACATCCTCGAGGAGGTGCCGACCGTCGTCGACCGGCCGGACGCTCGGCCCGCACCCCGCTTCGCCGGTGACGTCGAGCTCCGCGACGTCTCGCTGGAGTATCGCCCCGGACACCCGGTCCTCCACGGCGTCGACCTCAAGATCCCAGCAGGCCAACGGGTTGCCCTGCTGGGGCCTTCGGGGGCCGGCAAGTCCAGTCTGGCGATGCTGCTGTCCCGGTTGTGCGACCCGTCCCAGGGGCAGGTCATGGTCGACGGGATCGACCTGCGCGACATGACGGCGCAGTCGCTGCGCGAGCAGACCGCCGTGGTGCTTCAGGAGAGTGTGCTGTTCGCGACCAGTATCAGCGACAACATCGCCTACGGTTCGCGGCAGGGCGCCACCTTCGACCAGGTCCGGGAGGCGGCTCGTCTCGCGGGTGCCCACGAGTTCATCGAAGCGCTCCCGCAGGGGTACGACACGGTCGTGGGCGAGCGCGGCGCCACCCTCTCGGGCGGCGAACGACAGCGCATCGCCATCGCCCGGGCAGCCATCCGACGCGCCCCCATCGTGGTCCTCGACGAGGCGATGACGGGTCTCGATCACGAGACGGAGGCGGAGGTGTTCGCCGCACTGGAGCGACTCACGCTCGACTGCACGACCATCGTCATCAGCCATGACCTGAGCGCAGCCCTGACCTGTGAGCGTGCCGTGTGGCTCGAGGACGGGCGCGTCGTCGACGACGGCGATCCCCAGCTGGTGCTCGCTCGCCGCACGGGAGGCTCCCATGCCGAGCGCTGACCGCCCGCCGCTGCTCGACGACCCCGCCCTGCCCGGCGGTTCACTCGTGCTGGATCGCGCCGAGCTGCAGGCCTGGCTGACCGAGAGCCTGGGGCGGTCCTGCTCCGTGACCCCTCGTCGGCTGCGCTACAAGGCGGGCACGAGCGCAGTGCTGGGCTTCGACCTGGGCACCCTCTGCGACGGTGTCGTCACGACGCAGTCGTGCGTTGCCAGTTCCTACTCGGAGCACGCGGCGCCCAAGGCCGAGAAGACGTCCAGGAGCGGGCCCCCGGGTTCGTGCCTCGCCTACGACACCGTCCGACACACGGTGGTGACGACCGCGGCAGGAGACCGGGCACTGCCCCTGCTACCGACCCTGGGCCAGCCCGACGGGGTCGCCCGAGTCGTCCGGCGACTCATCGCCGGGCCGGACATGGAGGCGGCCCGGATCCGGACTGTTCGCCACAACCCGGGACGTCGCTGGGTCGGCATCCTGGAGGGTGAGCGTGCAACCGCGCTGTTGCTCCGAGCCTACGGCGACAGCAGGCGCATGGCCCGCGCCGCCGCGTGCTATCGCGCCCTCGCTCACGGCGGCGCGCGGACGCCCGGCGTGGTCGCGCACTCACGCGGTCTGGCGACCCTGGCAGTCACCTGGGCAGCCGGCGACGAGCTGGACCTGTCCGCCAGCACGGAGCTCTGGGAGGCGGCCGGCGGCGAGCTGGCCCGCCTGCACACGGGCCCCAGCAGGCCGCTGTCGGAGACGGACCCCGCGTCCGCAGCGGAGGCCGTCCTCCGCGCCGGTCGCCAGATCGCGGCGCTGCTGCCTGAGATCTCGCCCGACGTGCTCGACATCACCCGGACGACAGCGGCTGCGCTCGAGCGGGCGCCGGGCGACTGTGTGGCCGTGCACGGGGACTTCTCCGCTGACCAGGTCGTCGTCGGTCCGGACGAGATGCCTGTCCTCATCGACCTCGACTCGGCTCGCCGAGGCCCCTCCGCGTACGACGTCGGTTGCCTGACCGCCTCCACCATGACCAGCGCCGAGATGGAGGGGGCCGCTTCGCGTGGCGAGCAGGTCATGGCGGCGTTCCTCACCGGCTACGACCACGTACGCCCCCTGCCCGACGAGGCCGCCGTGGCCGTGCACACGGCTGCGTTCCGGCTCCGCAAGGCGATCGACCCGTTCCGCGCCTGTGCCCCGGACTGGCGCGAGCAGGTCACGGCACGGGTCGCCGCGACCCGAGTCGCTCTCGAGGACATCCCGCTTGCGAGAACGCGGCCGTGAACCGGATCGCGGCTCTGCGTGACGAGCTGGCCGGTGCCGGCTTGCGGCTGCGCAAGGCTCAGCCCCGGGGCCCCGGACGACTGATCATGGAGCTCGATGCTCCCGACGCCCGGGTGTGCGCGGGCCAGTGGCACGCCGACGCCACCGAGACGTACCGGGCCGCCGCTGGCATGCGGGACCGGTTCGGTGATGACTCGGTGCAGGTGCTCGCCGGCGGAGAGGTGCTCGTCCAGCACGCAGGCGCCGATCACAAGCTGTCCGCACTGCGCGACCTGGTCGCCGCTCCCGACGCCTCGCTGGTCGCCCACCGACCGGAACGGCGCGCGGTCGTGCGCGTCGGTGTGGATCGCTACCTCAAGGTGGTGCGCCCCGGCCGGACCGCAGGTGTCGTCCTCCCCCTGGAACACATCCGGGCCGAGGACCTCCAGCTGCCGAAGGTTCTCGACTCGGACGACCGCCGCGGGCTGGTGACCCTTGCCGCGCTACCCGGCACGACCCTGCACCAGCGACTCGCGGATCCCACGACGGACGACGATGAGCTCGCCCGCGACGCCACCCGGGTCGGCGTCGTCGTGCGGTCCCTGCATGCTCAGGGGCCGGTCATCCCTCACAAGGTGCACGATGCAGCGGCAGAGATCGCGGCCACCTCCCGATGGCTGGACGCGGCCACGAGCCACGGCCTGCTCGATCCGGCGGCCTGGCGACCGGTGCTGGACCGTGTCGGCTCCCGGCTGCCCGAGGGTCCGCACCGCCCGGCGCTGCTCCACCGCGACCTGCATGACAAGCAGCTCATCCTGAACGGGGCTGCACCCGTGGGGTTGCTGGACCTCGACCTCGCGGCGTACGGCGACCCCGCGGTCGACCTCGCGAACCTGGTCGTCCACCTCGATCTGCGCGTCCGCCAGGGCGTGTGCAGCGAGCGGCGTGCGGCTCGGTGTTCGGCGGCCCTGCTGGACGGTTATTCCCCCGATCGCGACCTGCTCGCCAGGATGGTGCCCTACGCCGCGATCACTCGCCTGCGACTGGCGGGCGTCTACTGCTTTCGCGATGCACCGGCCGGGCTGGTCTCGGGTCTGCTCCGCGACGCAGCTGAGGTGCTGTAGCCGTCGAGGTGGCGACCGTGACGCACGTCAGGGACGCAGGCTCAGTCCTCGTCCTCGGCGAGCTCCTCCCCGTGGGTGCCGGGGCGCGGCGCCCACGGCAGTTCCTTCGCGGGGCGCACGACGATGAGTCGGTCACCGCGAGCCAGCAGCGTGACCACCGGGTCGAAGTAGCGGTAGACGTTCTCGTCACGGACGACGGCGATGACCTGGTCGGGCAAGGACTGCGGGGGCTTGCCGACCTCACTGACGAGCAGGTCTCGCTCGGCGACCTCCAGGCCCTCGCCGTACGTCAACAGGTCCTCCATGACGGAGCCCAGCGTCGGCGACATGGACGAGAGCCCGAGCAGTCGGCCCACGGCATCGGAGGAGGTGATGACGGAGTTGGCGCCGGACTGGCGCATTAGCGCGACGTTCTCCTGCTCGCGCACCGCGGCCACGATCCAGGCGTCGGGGTTGAGCTGACGGACGGTGAGCGTGGAGAGCACATTGGTGTCGTCGCGGTCGGTGGTGATGATGATCTGGGTCGCCGTCTGCACCCCCGCGCGCCGCAGCACCTCGCGGCGGGTCGCGTCACCGGTGACGACGGCGAGGCCGTCGCTGTGCGCCTCCTCGAGCGCGAGCTGGCTGGGGTCGACGATGACGATCGTCTCGCGGTCGACGCCGTTGTTCACGATGGTCTCGACTGCGCTCCTGCCCTTGGTGCCGTAACCGACGACGACGACGTGTGCTCCCATTTTCTTCCTCCACCGGGCGACCCGGAACATCTCGCGGCCCCGCGAGGCGAGGACCTCGAGGGTGGTCCCGATCAACAGCACCAGGAAGGCGATGCGGAGCGGGGTGATGACGAAAGCGTTGATCAGTCGGGCGCGTTCGGTGACCGGGGCGATGTCGCCGTAGCCGGTCGTGCTGAGGGTGACGGTCGTGTAGTAGATCGAGTCGATCAGGTCCACGTCGAAGAACGGCGGGTCGTTGCCGTCGCGATAGCCGCCGCGGTCGAGATAGACGAGCAGGACGGTCCCGAGGAGGATCGCGATCGCTGCCAGGAGCCGTCGGCTGAGCTCCCACCACGGGGAACGAACCCGGTCCGGCAATGCGATGCGAGCGCTGTTGGAGGCCGCCGTCGCTCCGGGTTGGTCATGCACGGCCGGAGTCTTTCACGCCGCGTCCTTGGACGTGATGGCCTGCCGCAGTCGTTGCACGAGTTCATGTCGCGCCTTCGTGGTCGAGCCCTGCGGGAAGACCGTGTCGAACGCGGCGTTCACCGCCGCTCCGATCAGGACTGCGATGGCCAGGAGATAGAGCCACAGGAGTACGGCGATGGGTGCGGCCAGCGGCCCATAGATCGACTTCGACTCCGCGGCGGTCACCGTGAGCACCCAGCGCAGCGCGAACGACCCCGCGATCCAGGCGACCAACGAGAACGTCGCGCCGGGCAGGTTGAAGGCCCAGTTCGTGCGCACGGGGACGGACACGTGGTAGAGCGTCGCGAGGAAACAGATGCAGATCACGAGCACGAGGGGCCAGTAGAACGACATCACGAACTCGAAGCGCGGCGGCAGCCAGTCCCGGATCAGCGAAGGGCCGGCGACGACCAGGGGCAGCGTGATCATCCCGGTCAGCATCGCCAGGATGTAGAAGACGAACGACAGTGCGCGGGTCTTCACGATCCCCCGGTGACCGCCCAGCCCGTGCATGATCGTGATGGTGTCGACGAACACGTTGAGCGCGCGCGAGCCCGACCACAGTGCCAGCACGAAGCCGACCGAGATCACGTCGAACCGGCCCCCGCGCAGCACGTCGTTGAGGGTCGGCGTGATGATCCTGCTGACCGCCTCGTCGGTGAGCCCGCGCGAGGCGAGCTCGATGATCGCGTTGCGGACCTCCGCGATGTCGGCGGGCGAGAACTGATCGGATACGTAGCCGACCGCACCCGCGAGGGCGAAGATCAGGGGCGGCACGGAGAGTACGGCGAAGAACGCCGCCTCGGCTGCCAGACCGGTGACGCGGTAGCGCATGCACGAGCCGACGGTGGCGACGACCAGCCGCCAGAGGTGGTCGCGAAACACCGCCCACCTGACCTGGACCGAGCGCAGCACAGGATGCTGCGAAGTCGCCTGGGCCATGGCCCTACGGTAGTCACATGGACGCTGCAAACCGGGCAACTGCCAACCAGGCTCCACCACTTGTTGGTCACAACGTCGTCACCTCGGACGTGGCTCTGACCGAGGCAGTCGTGCGCCACGCGTCCCTCGACGTGGTCGATGACCTGACGCTGCTCGGGGTCGAGGCCGGCACGGCCGAGGCGCGCGAGCACGGCATGCTCGCCAATCAGCACCATCCCGAGCTGGCGCCGTACGACCGCTATGGCAACCGCGTCGACGAGGTCACCTTCCACCCGTCGTGGCACTGGCTGATGGAGCGTGGCATCGGGCACGGGCTCGCGGCCACGCCGTGGGAGTCGCCGGACCCGCACCCGCACGTGCGGCGCGCCGCGGGCTTCTTCGCGTGGTCGCAGACCGAGCCGGGACACGGCTGCCCGATCTCGATGACGTACGCCGCGGTGCCGGCCCTGCGCGCCGACGACGCGATCGCCAAGGAGTGGACGCCGCTGCTGGCCTCGCGCCGCTACGACCCCGGCGTCCGCGCGCGCACCGACAAGGTCGGCGCACTCGCGGGGATGGGCATGACCGAGAAGCAGGGCGGCTATGACGTCCGGGCCAACCTCTCCGAGGCCCGTCCTACCTCGGAGGAGGGCTTCTACACGCTGCACGGGCACAAGTGGTTCACGAGCGCTCCGATGAACGACATGTTCCTCGTGCTCGCGCAGGCGACCGGTCGGCCGGAGGGCCAGGCGCTGACCTGCTTCGTCGTGCCGCGGGTGCTGCCCGACGGGACCCGCAACCAGCTCGACGTGGTGCGGCTCAAGGACAAGCTCGGCAACCGCTCCAACGCGTCGTCGGAGCTGGAGTTCGACGGGACCGTCGCGCAACGCCTCGGCGACGAGGGCCGCGGCGTACGCACCATCATCGAGATGGTGGCCGCGACGCGGCTCGACTGCGTCCTCGGCTCCGCGTCGCTGATGCGGCACGCGCTGGCCGAGGCATCGTGGCACGTCGCGCACCGCTCCGCCTTCGGTGGTCGGCTCGTCGACAAGCCGCTCATGCAGAACGTCGTCGCCGACCTCGCCGTCGAGTCCGAGGCCGCCACCGCACTCGCCCTGCGGCTTGCCGCCGCGGTCGACCGGCCCGGCGACGCGCACGAGGCCGCGCTGCGACGCATCGCCCTGCCGCTCGCGAAGTTCTGGGTCTGCAAGCGCACTCCCTTCATGATCGCGGAGGCGCTCGAGTGCCTGGGCGGCAACGGGTACGTCGAGGAGTCCGGCCTGCCCCTGCTCTTCCGCGAGTCCCCGCTGAACTCGATCTGGGAAGGCTCCGGCAACGTCAACGCCCTCGACGTCCTGCGGGCGCTGACGCGCGAGCCCGAGGTCCTGGAGGCGTGGATCAACGAGGTCGGGGCGGCACGCGGAGTCGACCACCGGCTCGACCGCGCCGTCGACGACACCCTCGCCCTGCTGGGCGACATGGCCGGGCTCGAGGTCGGCGCCCGTCGCCTGGCCGGCCAGATGGCGGCCTGCCTCCAGGGTTCGCTGCTGGTGCGCTTCGCCCCACCCGAGGTCGCCGACGCGTTCTGCGCCTCGCGGCTCGGGACGTCGTACAACGGCACGTTCGGCACGCTCGCCGGTGGCGACCTGCGCGCCATCGTCGACCGCACCACCCCGGTCCCCTGATGGCGACCCGCGAGTGGGACGCCACGGCATACGACTCCCTGCCGCTCCCCCACGTCGCGTGGGGGCAGCGCGTGCTGGACCGGATGCGGCTGACCGGCGACGAGCGCGTCCTCGACGCCGGCTGCGGCACCGGGCGTGACGGGGCGGCGCTGCTGTCGCGCTGGCCGAACGCTCGGCTGGTCGGCATCGACGGCTCCCAGCAGATGATCGACGCCGCGCGCGAGCGCCTCGGCCCCGACGTCGAGCTGCACGTCGCCGACCTGGCGGCGCCGCTCCCCCTCGACCAGCCGGTCGACGCCGTGATGAGCGTCGCGGCCTTCCACTGGATCGAGGACCACGACCTGCTCTTCGGCAACCTCGCAGCCGTCATGCGTCCCGGGGCACGGCTGACCTCCGACTGTGGCGGCCAGGGTCAGCTCGCGATCATGACCGCGGCCCTGGTCGAGGTGACCGGCGACGGCAAGTTCGGCACCTCGTTCAAGGGCATCGACGAGACGCGCGAGTCGCTCAGTGGCGCCGGCTTCGAGGTCGAGGACGTCCGGCTGCGCGAGGACCCGCTCCGCCTCGACGATCCGGACCTGTTGGAGACCTATCTCGCGACGGTCAACCTCGGCTCGCACCTCGTCGACCTGCCGATGGACGAGCAGCGGGAGTTCGTACGCCGCGTGCGCGAGGCCATGGCCGAGCCCGTCATCGACTACGTGCGCCTCGAGATCGACGCGATCCGTCGCTGATCTGACCAGCTGTGACACCGAAACTCACGCTGTGCGACCAATGCAGTGGGGGCCAAGCGTGAGCATCCCCGGATATCCGGGGAAACTCACGCGACCGCCGAGGTCGAGTACCGCTGGCAGCCGCGCTGACGTCAGCCCAGCGCCGCGGACCCGACCTCGCGCGCCTCGGCCTGCACCTGGGCCAGGTGCTCGGGGCCACGGAAGGACTCGGCGTAGATCTTGTAGACGTCCTCGGTGCCG
>NZ_JANPEO010000512.1:0-5646 GCF_031422975.1 Nocardioides sp.
TCGCCGGGTTCAGCGCCCCGCACGTGGTCGAGCAGCAGGAGGAGCCCGACCCCGAGTTCCCCACGGTCGCGTTCCCCAACCCCGAGGAGCCCGGCGCGATGGACCTCGCGATGGCGCTCGCGGCGGAGAAGAAGGCCGACCTCGTCGTGGCCAACGACCCGGACGCCGACCGGTGTGCCGTGGCCGTGCCGGGACCTCACGGCTGGCGGATGCTGCGCGGCGACGAGGTGGGCGCACTGCTCGGGCACCACCTGCTCGGCCTGGGCCGGACCGGCACCTATGCCAACTCGATCGTCTCGTCCAGCCTGCTCGCCAAGATGGCGGCGGCCGCCGGCCAACCGCACGAGGAGACCCTGACCGGCTTCAAGTGGATCAGCCGCGCACCCGGGTTGGCCTTCGGCTACGAGGAGGCGCTCGGCTACTGCGTCGACCCCGACCACGTCAAGGACAAGGACGGCGTCTCCGCGCTGCTGCTGATCTGCGAGATGGCCGCCACCGCGAAGGCCGCGGGGCGCAGCCTCAACGACCTGCTCGACGACATCGCCGCCGAGCACGGGCTGCACGCGACCGACCAGCTCTCGGCCCGGTTCGACGACCTGGCCGAGATCCCGGCCACCATGCAGCGGCTGCGCGACACCCCTCCGGCCAGTCTGGGCGGCCTTGCCGTGGAGCGGATCGACGACCTGTCCCTGGGCAGCGACGCCCTGCCGCCCACCGACGGGCTGCGGTTCGCGCTGGCCGACGGCGCCCGCGTCATCGTCCGCCCGAGCGGCACCGAGCCGAAGGTGAAGTGCTACCTCGAGGTCGTCATCCCGGTCGACCCGGAGGACGGCGTCGACGCCGCCAAGATCGCCGCGGCCGGTCGACTCGACGCCATCAAGGGCGACCTCCGGGTGGCTGCCGGCCTCTGATCGGGCCTCAGAGGACGAACGAGACCAGTAGGCCCAGCGTGGCCACCGCCATCAGGGCGATGGGCAGCCACGCCGGCTTCCGACGCACCCCCGCGGCCAGCGCCAACTGCTCGTCCGAGAGCAGCCCGACCCCGGCCACCGCCCGCGCGTGCTCCATGCGTCTGCGGATCTCCTGCTCGACGTAGTCGGCATACGCCACCTCGGTGATCGGCTTGTCGGCGTCCTTGCGGGTGGCGGTCCTGTCCCCCACCATCGCCTTGCGCCACGACTTACCGATGGCGGTCGAGACGTAGCGCCTGTCACCGACGCGCACGGCCAGCACCTGGCGTACGGCGAGGTCCTCGACCGCGGCGAGCGGCAGCCGCTGGTGCTGCACCATGGTGCGCAGGACGAGGTGCTCCGGGGTGACCGAGACCCGTGGCCACAGCATCGATGCCCAGCCCAGAACCCCGAGCAACGCGGCCCCAGCCACCACCGGCGCGGGCACCACACCGGGGTCCACAACGGCGATCACGACGACTGCGAACGCGGCGATCACGGCGAGGCTGCCCATGATGCGACCGCTCGTCGGACGGAAGCGGATCTCGTCATCGAACTCGTGCGGCATTGCTCTCCTTGGGGTTTTCCCGCGTGGACCGGGACAACCCTATGCTGGGTCGGTGACGACAACTTCTGCCTCGACGGCGAGCGCGGGAGTCTTCGACGACATCACCGCGTCGGAGTCATCCCTTCGCCGATTCCTGCACGGCCTGCCCGGTGTGGACCAGGTCGGAGCAGAGTCGCGGGCCGCTGGTCTGGGCACCCGATCGATCAAGACGACCGCCAAGACCTTCGCCATCGACCTCGCGATCCGGATGGTCGACCTCACCACGCTCGAGGGCGCTGACACCCACGGCAAGGTCCGGGCGCTGGCCTCCAAGGCCATGCATCCCGACCCGGCCGATGCGACCTGCCCGATGACCGCAGCCGTCTGTGTCTATCCCGACATGGTCGCGACCGCGAAGGCGACACTCGGCAGCTCCGGCGTCAACGTGGCCGCCGTCGCGACCGCGTTCCCCAGCGGCCGTGCAGCCCTCGACATCAAGCTTGCCGACACGCGTGACGCCGTCGAGGCGGGCGCGGACGAGATCGACATGGTCATCGACCGGGGCGCGTTCCTCTCCGGGCGCTACCTCGAGGTGTACGACGAGATCGTGGCCGTCAGGCAGGCGTGCGCCAGGCCCGACGGGGGCAGTGCGCACCTCAAGGTCATCCTCGAGACCGGTGAGCTGCAGACCTACGACAACGTCCGGCGCGCGAGCTGGCTGGGCATGCTGGCCGGCGGCCACTTCATCAAGACCTCCACCGGCAAGGTGCAGCCCGCGGCCACGCTGCCGGTCACGCTGGTCATGCTCGAGGCGGTCCGCGACTTCCGCGAGCAGACCGGCCAGATGGTCGGGGTGAAGCCCGCCGGCGGCATCAGGACCACCAAGGACGCCATCAAGTACCTCGTCATGGTCAACGAGATAGCCGGCCCGGACTGGCTCGACCCGGACTGGTTCCGCTTCGGCGCCTCCACGCTGCTCAACGACCTCCTGATGCAGCGCACCAAGATGGTCACCGGCCGCTACTCCGGCCCCGACTACTTCACCCTGGACTGAGGAACACACACATGGTCAAGGTTCCCGAGATCGCCACGCCCTTCTTCGAGTATGCGCCCGCTCCCGAGTCGCGGGCGATCGTCGACATCAAGGCGTCCTACGGGCTGTTCATCGACGGCGAGTTCGTCGACGGCCACGGCAAGAGCTTCAAGACGATCAGCCCCGCCAGCGAGGAGGTGCTGGCGGAGATCGCCGAGGCCGACGAGTTCGATGTCGACCTCGCGGTCAAGGCAGCACGGCGCGCACACTCGCGCGTCTGGGGCCGGATGCCCGGCAGCGAGCGCGCCAAGTACCTCTACCGGATCGCCAGGATCATCCAGGAGCGCGGCCGCGAGCTCGCGGTCCTCGAGTCGATCGACAACGGCAAGCCGATCAAGGAGTCGCGCGACGTCGACATCCCGGTCGTCGCCGCGCACTTCTTCTACTACGCCGGCTGGGCCGACAAGCTCTCCTACGCCGGGCTCGGCCCGGACCCGAAGGCCCTCGGTGTCGCCGGCCAGATCATCCCGTGGAACTTCCCGCTGCTGATGCTGGCCTGGAAGATCGCCCCCGCCCTCGCTGCCGGCAACACGGTCGTGCTCAAGCCGGCCGAGACGACGCCGCTCACGGCGCTGCTCTTCGCCGAGATCTGCCAGCAGGCCGACCTGCCCCCGGGCGTCGTCAACATCGTCACCGGCGCCGGCTCCACCGGCCGGGCCATCGTCGCCCACCCGGACGTCGACAAGGTCGCCTTCACCGGCTCGACCGACGTCGGCAAGGCCATCGCCCGCGCGACGGCCGGCACGAAGAAGGTGCTCACCCTCGAGCTCGGGGGCAAGGCCGCCAACATCGTCTTCGACGACGCGCCCATCGACCAGGCCATCGAAGGCATCGTCAACGGCATCTTCTTCAACCAGGGTCACGTCTGCTGTGCCGGGTCGCGCCTGCTCGTGCAGGAGTCGATCGCCGACGAGGTGCTCGAGAAGCTCAAGCGCCGGATGTCCACGCTGCGCGTGGGCGATCCCCTGGACAAGAACACCGACATCGGCGCCATCAACTCCGCCGAGCAGCTCGCGAAGATCAGGGCGCTCTCCGACATCGGCGAACAGGAGGTCTCAGGGGGCGGCGAGCGCTGGTCCCCGGCGTGCGACCTGCCGAAGAACGGCTTCTGGTTCCCGCCGACGCTCTTCACCGGCGTCACCCAGGCCCACCGGATCGCCCGTGAGGAGATCTTCGGCCCGGTGCTCTCGACGCTGACGTTCCGCACGCCGGCCGAGGCCGTCGAGAAGGCCAACAACACCCCGTTCGGCCTCTCGGCAGGCGTGTGGACCGACAAGGGCTCGCGCATCCTCTGGATGGCCAACCAGCTCCGTGCGGGCGTGGTGTGGGCCAACACGTTCAACAAGTTCGACCCCACGTCGCCCTTCGGTGGCTACAAGGAGTCCGGCTACGGCCGCGAAGGCGGCCTGCCCGGCCTCGCGGCGTACCTGAAGGGAAGCCACTGATGGCTCGCATCGACGTGAAGAAGACCTACAAGCTCTACATCGGCGGCTCCTTCCCCCGGTCGGAGTCGGGCCGGTCGTACGTCGTCAACGACGCCAAGGGCAACCTGCTGGCAAACGCCGCGCAGGCGAGCCGCAAGGACGCTCGTGACGCCGTGCTCGCCGCCCGCCACGCGTTCGGCGGCTGGTCGTCGAAGACGGCCTACAACCGCAGCCAGGTCGTCTACCGCATCGCCGAGGTGCTCGAGGGTCGGCGTGACCAGTTCGTCGCCGAGCTGCGTGCCACCGAGGGCACGACCGCCGCGAAGGCCAACACGGTCGTCGACGCCGCCATCGACCGCCTCGTCTGGTACGCCGGCTGGGCGGACAAGATCACCCAGGTCGTCAGCTCCGCCAACCCGGTCGCCGGGCCCTACTTCAACATCTCCTCGCCCGAGCCGACCGGTGTGGTCGCGGTCGTCGCGCCCAGCGGACCGCTGCTGGCCCTGGTCAGCGTCATCGCGCCGATCATCGTCACCGGCAACACCTGCGTCGTGATCGCCAGCGAGGCGCACCCACTGACCTCGATCACGCTCGGCGAGGTCATGGCCACCTCCGACCTTCCCGGCGGTGTCGTCAACATGCTCACCGGCTCGGTCGCGGAGATCTCGCCCTGGCTGGCCTCGCACATGGACGTCAACGGCATCGACCTCACCGGCGTGACCGACGTCGAGCTCGCGACCTCGCTCGAGGTGGCGGCGGCCGACAACCTCAAGCGCGTCCGTCGCGCGCCCGAGGTGCCCGTGGACTGGCTGGCGACGCCAGGCATCGACCGGCTGACCGACTGGCTGGAGACCAAGACCGTCTGGCACCCGATCGGGATCTGACCCCGGGTTCCGGGGGACCCGAACGCTCGGACGTCGGGTCAGCGCGTCAGCAGGCCCTGGGCCAGCACCGTCAAGATGTCCTGCGGGTTGGCCGCCTCGTAGGCCCGGCTCTCCGTGGCCGCGGCGATCCGACGCAGCGCTGCCATGTCGGCGTCGGTGCTGATGCCGACGGGGATGATCCGCACCGGCCGGTCCGGGTCGTGCAGTTGCCTCAGCTCCTTGAGGAGTGCGCGCAGACCGATCGATCCCGGGTCGTCGTTGGCGCCGTCGCTGAGCACGGCCACGGTGTTGTAGTAGCTCGGGTTGTACTCGCGCGTGGCTGTCCTGTAGGCGTCGAGCACGGTGTCGTACAGGCCCGTACCGCCCTGCGTCAGCCCGGCAAGCACACCCGCCTGGTCGTCGAGCAGCTCCACCTGGGTGCGACCGCCCTCGGTGGGGGCGTCCAGACGGCGCAGCGGTGCGAGTTCCCGCCAGTCCTGACCGGGGCCGCCCTGGTTGATGGAGAAGGCCCACAGGCCGATCCGCGCGTGGCTCGGGAACGCCACCAGAGCGGTCCTCGCGGCGTTGACGGCAAGCGCCATCCGGGTCGTGTCGCCAGCCGGGAAGTCCATCGAGCCCGACGCGTCGATGACCGCCAGGATGCTCGACGGCACCGTGAGGGTCCCCCAGCTCTTCATCACCGAGTCGATCTCCGCCTTCTCCGGGGAAGCCAGTTGCTCGCCGACGACCTCCGCGTCCGCGATGGGCG
>NZ_JANPEO010000513.1:0-3326 GCF_031422975.1 Nocardioides sp.
CTTCGCCATCCACAACACCACCATCGAGTCGGCGTTGCTTAGACCGATGGAGTTCGCCTGGTGGCAAAGCGTGAAGATCCCCGGATATCCGGGGATTCTGCGCGACCCAAGCCTTGCAACTCGTTGCATAGGTCTGCCACCATCGCCGCATGGCCCTCGAACACGCGCTCCTCGTCGCCCTGAGCGAGCGCCCGGGCTCCGGGCTGGAGCTCGCGGGCCGGTTCGAGCGCTCGATCGGCTTCTTCTGGCACGCCACGCACCAGCAGATCTACCGCGTGCTCGCGAGGATGGAGACCGACGGCTGGCTCAGCGTCGAGACCGTCCCGCAGGCGGGCAGGCCTGACAAGAAGCTCTACTCCGTCTCGCCCGCTGGGGCGCAGGTGCTCGCCGACTGGCTGGCCGAGCCGCTGCCGATGGAGTCCTTCCGCAGCGACCTCGCGGTGAAGCTCCGCGCGGCGTCGTACGGCGAACGCGCCGGCCTGCTGAGGAGGGTGCGCGAGACCCTCGCGGACCACGAGACCCGGCTCGCCCACTACCTCGAGCTCGAGAAGCGCGACTACCCGGTGCCGGCCGACCTGGCCGGACCCGACCTCGACCAGTTCCTCGTCCTGCGCGGCGGCATCCGCCTGGAGGAGTTCTGGATCGGCTGGCTCAACGAATACCTGGAGGCTCACGCATGACGAACTACCCGCATCTCCTCGCCCCGATGACCATCGGCGACCTCACCCTGCGCAACCGCGTGGTGATGGGCTCGATGCACACCGGGCTCGAGGACAAGCCGTGGGACATCGACAAGCTGGCGGCCTACTTCGCCGAGCGCGCCCGCGGGGAGGTCGGGCTGATCATCACCGGCGGCTACGCCCCCAACAAGCGCGGCTGGCTCAAGCCGTTCGCCTCGGAGATGACCAACCGGCTGCAGGCCGCACGCCACCACCGGGTCACCGATGCCGTGCACGCGGAGGGCGGCGCGATCGCGATGCAGGTGCTGCACGCAGGTCGCTACGGCTACCACCCGCTGAGCGTGAGCGCGTCGTCGAAGAAGTCGCCGATCACCCCGTTCAAGCCGTCTGCCCTGTCGACGAAGGCCGTCGACCGGACCGCGACCGACTTCGCGAAGTCCGTCGCCCTGGCCAGGAAGGCGGGCTACGACGGGGTCGAGATCATGGGCTCCGAGGGCTACCTGATCAACCAGTTCCTCGCCGCGCGCACCAACGACCGCTCCGATGCGTGGGGTGGCAGCGCGGCCAAGCGGATGCGCTTCCCGATCGAGATCGTCAGACGGGCCCGGGAGCTGGTCGGCGAGGGCTTCCCGATCATCTACCGGATCTCCCTGCTCGACCTCGTCGAGGGCGGGCAGACCTGGGACGAGGTCACCGAGCTCGCAGGTGAGCTCGAGCAGGCCGGCGTGAGCGTCTTCAACACCGGCATCGGCTGGCACGAGGCCCGGGTCCCGACGATCATCACCCAGGTCCCGCGCGGGGCCTGGCGCTCCGCGACGGCTCGTCTCAAGGAGATCGCGACCGTCCCGGTCTGCGCCTCCAACCGGATCAACACCCCCGAGCTGGCCGAGGACATCCTCGCCACCGGCCAGGCCGACCTGGTCTCGATGGCGCGCCCGCTGCTCGCCGACCCGCAGTTCGTCGCCAAGGCGGCCGCCGACCGCGCCGACGAGATCAACACCTGCATCGCCTGCAACCAGGCCTGCCTCGACCACGTCTTCGCCAACCAGCTGGCGTCCTGCCTGGTCAACCCGCGCGCCGCGCGCGAGACCGAGCTGATCCTGCTGCCCACGCGGACTCGTCAGACCGTCGCGGTCGTCGGCGCCGGCCCGGCCGGGCTCGCGGCCGCGGTCAACGCGGCCGAGCGCGGCTTCGCGGTGACCCTGTTCGAGAAGGCGCCCGCGATCGGCGGCCAGTTCCGCCTCGCGATGCAGATCCCCGGCAAGGAGGAGTTCGCCGAGACGTTGCGCTACTTCGGCGCGCGGCTCCACGCCCTCGACGTCGACGTGCGGCTCGGCACCGAGGCAGGTGCGGACGACCTGGCGGCGTACGACCACACGATCATCGCCACCGGCGTCGTGCCGCGCATGCCCGCCATCGAGGGCATCGAGCGGGCCGTGTCGTACGCCGACGTGCTCAGCGGCAAGGTCACGGTCGGCCGTCGCGTGGCGGTCATCGGTGCCGGCGGCATCGGCGTCGACGTCAGCCACTTCCTCACCCATGACCCGAGCGACACCGACGAGGACTGGTTCGCCAACTGGGGCGTCGGCGACCCGACGCTGCACCCGGGCGGGCTCACCGAGCCGAAGCCGCGCTCCTCGGTCCGCGAGGTGACGCTGGTCCAGCGCAAGACCACGCCGATCGGCATCGACCTCGGCAAGACGTCGGGCTGGGCGCACCGTGCCGTGCTGAAGCAGGCGGGCGTGACGCAGGTCCGCGGGGCGACGTACGACCTCATCGACGACGCCGGCCTGCACATCACCGTCGACGGCCGGACGCGCCTGATCGAGTGCGACGACGTGGTGATCTGCGCCGGCCAGGAGTCGGTGCGCGACCTCTACGACGCCGTCGGTGGGCACCTCATCGGGGGCGCCGACGTCGCCGCGGAGCTGGACGCGAAGCGGGCCATCGAGCAGGCGACCAGGTTGGTCGCGGCGCTGTAGCCCGCCATCGCCGAGCGCGGCGGGGAGCGTCACCAGCAGGAGGGATCCGCCGGTCAGAGGGCGGCGAGCTCACCGACGCTCATGGCGTCGAGGCCCAAGGTCGCCAGGGTGCGCGCCCCCTCAGCGCGGAAGTCCCGACCCAGAACGACCGACGCGATCGTGATCAGCGCCTGCATCGTTGGCGTCTCGACGCCGACTCGGCCGGCCAGGTCACTCAAGAAGACCAGGGAGTAGCCGACGTCCTCGGTCAGGTAGCGGTTGTCGAGCCGGCTCTGGGCGTCGATCCCGAGGAAGCCCGGGGCGGTGGAGTAGCCGGTCGAGTAGCTGGCCTCGCGCATGTATCCCTGCAGGACCCCGAGGTCGGGCTCCGTCAGGACGCGCACCCCGAGTGCGTCGGCAATCGCCAGCCGCTCGCGGTCGACCGCCTCGATCGCCCTGCCGACGGCCTGGGTGACCCCCTCCTCATAGAACAGGAACGCGCCGGCGGTCCGCTCGATGAGACCGGCGTTGAGGAGGGTCACCGCGGGATGGATCACCGGGTTGCCGTTCTGCAGTGTCGTCTGGAAGACGCTGTCGGCGGCCTCCGCGCTGGGGTAGACGTCCTGGATCATCGACAGCAGTCGGTCTGTACCCGAGCGGGGAAGGCCGGCGACGAACTCCCCGC
>NZ_JANPEO010000514.1:0-5443 GCF_031422975.1 Nocardioides sp.
CTTCGCCACCCTCAACGAGATGTACGGCAACCGCACCGTGTGCGGCATCGGCCGTGGCGACTCCGCGGTGCGGGTCCTCAACGGCAAGCCGACCACCCTCAAGGAGGTCCGCGAGGCGACCCACGTCATCCGCGAGCTCGCCAACTGTCGTCCCGTCGAGGTCAACGGCACCATCTTGCAGTTCCCCTGGGCCCGCAGCTCGGAGCTCGAGGTGTGGATCGCGGCGTACGGACCGCTGGCGCTGAAGGCGACCGGGGAGGTCGGCGACGGCTTCATCCTGCAGCTGGCCGACATCGACATCGCGACGTGGATGATCGCGGCAGTCCGCGACGCCGCCGAGAAGGCCGGGCGTGACCCGGACGCGATCACCTTCTGCGTGGCCGCCCCCATGTATGTCGGCGCGGACACCCCCGAGTCCTGGGCGCACATGCGAGAGCAGTGCCGCTGGTTCGGCGGCATGGTCGGCAACCACGTCGCCGACATCGTCGAGAAGTATGGCGACGCCGGCGGCGTACCCCAGGCCCTCACCGACTACATCAAGGGCCGCGAGGGCTACGACTACAACCTGCACGGCCGGGCCGGCAACACCCACGCCGACTTCGTGCCCGACGACATCGTCGACCGGTTCTGCGTGCTCGGCACGCCCGAGGACCACATCGCCAAGCTCCAGGCGCTCAAGGAGATCGGGGTCCACCAGTTCGCGGGCTACCTCCAGCACGACAACAAGGAGGAGACCCTGCGGGTCTACGGCGAGACGATCATGCCCAAGCTGCGCGACCACGTGGTCGCAAAGGCGTGACGCGGATGGTCGGACGTCTCCGCGCGGTCCTGCTGGGCGCCCTCGGCGTCCTGCTGGTCGCCGCGCTGTGGGACCTCTACAAGGCCTTCGGCCCGGAGCAGGGGGTCCTGGTCGGTGAGCGCACCCTGATCCTGCCGCGGGCGACCGACCTCGCGATGCCGCACACCTGGGAGATGGTGCAGCGGCTCTTCGAGCCGGCCACCGGTCTCGAGGGGGCGCCGACGGCCTTCGAGGCGGTGCTCGAGGCGAGCGGCTTCACGCTGGCGATCGCGGCGCGGGGCTGGCTGGTCGGAGTCACGGTGGGGTTGTTGCTGGCGCTGCTGATGACCCGCTTCAAGCTCGCCGAGTCGGGGCTGCTGCCGTGGATCGTGCTCAGCCAGACCGTCCCCCTGATCGCGATCGCTCCGCTCGTACGCCGCTGGGGTGCCCAGATCGAGTTCGGCTCGTTCACCTGGGAGAACCAGCACTCGGTGGCCCTGATCGCCGCCTACCTCGCCTTCTTCCCGGTCTCCATCGGTGCGCTCCGGGGATTGAAGTCACCGGCGCGCACGCATGTCGAGCTGATGCACACCTACGGCGTCGGCTGGTGGCGCACCCTTCTCACCCTCCGACTGCCGGCGAGCGTCCCGTTCCTGCTGCCCGCGCTCCGGCTGGCCGCGGCCAGTGCCGTCATCGGGTCCGTCGTCGCCGAGGTGTCGATCGGGCTGCGCGGCGGCATCGGCCGGATGGTCGTCGAATACGCCCAGTCCGCCGGCGGTGACCCGGCCAAGGCCTGGGCGCCGATCTTCGGGGCGGTGGCCGTCGGTCTGGTCGCGGCCGGAGCCGTCGGCCTGCTCACTGTTGCCCTACGCCCGTTCCGACTGACGGAGACCAGCCGATGACCCCCACGGACACTGAGCCGGACACGGCACCCGAGCAGCGCGCGCCGCAGGCCGCCGCCATCGAGGTGGTCGGTGTCGACCGGGTGTTTCGCCGCCGCAGGGACGAGGTGGTCGCGCTCAGCGACGTCAGCGTGAGTGTGGCCGCGGGCGAGTTCGTCTCACTGATCGGTCCCAGCGGGTGCGGCAAGAGCACCCTGCTGCGACTCGTCGCCGACCTCGACAGCCCCACCGCCGGCGCGATCTCGGTCTTCGGCAAGACGACCCGACAGGCGCGCCGCGACCAGGACTACGGCATCGCGTTCCAACAGGCCGGGCTGCTGCCGTGGCGGACGGTGGCCTCCAACATCGAGCTGCCGCTCAAGCTGCACGGAGTGGGCGCCGGTGAGCGCAGGGCGCGCTCGGCCGAATTGCTCGAGCTGGTCGGCCTCCAGGACTTCGGTCGCCACCACCCCGACCAGCTCTCCGGCGGCATGCAGCAGCGGGTCGCGATCGCCCGCGCGCTCGCCGAGAGCCCGCGCCTGCTGCTGATGGACGAGCCCTTCGGCGCCCTCGACGAGATCACCCGCGAGCGGATGCAGAACGAGCTGGTCCGGATCTGCCGCGAGACCAGTGCCGCCGTCCTCTTCGTCACCCACTCCATCCCCGAGGCGGTCTTCCTCTCCGACCGGGTCGTGGTGATGTCGCCCCGTCCCGGCCGCATCGTCGACGTCGTGACCGCCGGCGGGGCGGGCATGGGCACCTCGCACGATCGCACGGACGAGGTCCGCGACGCAGCCGAGTTCTTCCACACCGTGGCTGCGGTCCGCGAGCACCTGCACGGGGCACCCGTCGACGGGACGCGGGGGGTGGAGAACAGATGAGCGCGGTGGTCACCCCGGAGACGACGACGCGACCGAGGCTGCGGGTCCGCGACCTGCGCCTGGGCGCCGTCCTGGCCCCGCTGGTCGTGGGCGCCGCGTTTCTCGGCAGCTGGCAGCTCGCCGTCGACGGGTTCGGCATCGATCCCTACATCGTGCCCGCGCCGTCGGCGATCTGGGACCAGCTGGTCACCGGCCGGTCCAACGTCATCGACTCACTACTCGTCACGGGTCGCAATGCGCTGATCGGGATGCTGGTCGGCGGGTTCATGGGCGTCCTCGGAGCCGTGCTCTCGAGCATGGCCAAGGTGATCGACCAGATGGCCGTGCCGATCGTGGCCGCCCTGTCCGTCGTGCCGATCGTGGCGCTCGCGCCGGTGCTCTACACGATGTTCGGCGCGGCCGTGGACACCGGGCGGATCGTCATCGCGGCGCTGGCGGTGTCCATCCCCGTCTACCTCAACACGCTGCGGGGCCTGCGTCAGGTCTCGACCGTGCACCGCGAGCTGATGTCGGCGTACGCCGCGACGCCGACTCAGGCCATCCGCACCGTCACGCTGCCCACCGCGACGCCCTACGTCTTCACGGGCCTGCGCATCGCCTCGTCGCTGGCGGTGATCTCGGCGCTGATCGCCGAGTACTTCGGCGGCCCGGTCGGCGGTCTCGGCAAGGCGATCACCTCGGCCGCGGCGAGCAGCAACTACCCCTTGGCGTGGGCCTACGTCACCGGCTCCATCGTGCTCGGTCTCGCCTTCTACGTCGTGACCCTGCTCGTCGAGCTGTGGTTCGCCCGGCACGCCCCCCAGAACTGACCACCACGCCCCAACCCGAGGAGAACACATGAGAGTGACACCACGATCCAGGACGCTGTCCGGGCTCAAGATCGGCGTCGTCGCCCTGGCCCTGGCCCTGACCGTGACCGCCTGCGGCGGCGACGGAGATGGCGACACGGGTGCCGACGCCGGCGGTTCGGGCTCCGGCGAGGACCTCACCCCGGTCTCGCTCCAGCTGCAGTGGGTGGCCCAGGCGCAGTTCGCCGGCTACTACGCCGCGGTCGAGCAGGGCTTCTACGAGGACGAGGGCCTCGACGTCACCATCGCCGAGGGCGGGCCGGACATCGTGCCGCAGGACGTGCTCGCGGCCGGCGACGTCGACTACGCCATCTCGTGGGTGCCCAAGGTGCTCGGCTCGATCGAGCAGGGCGCGGCCATCACCGACGTCGCCCAGATCTTCGAGCGCAGCGCGACCACGCAGATCTCGTTCAAGGACAAGGGCATCGAGTCGCCCGCTGACCTGGCGGGCAAGAACGTCGGCAGCTGGGGCTTCGGCAACGAGTGGGAGCTGTTCGCCGGCATGCAGGACGCCGGGGTCGGCCTCAAGGACATCGAGCTCGTGCAGCAGGCCTTCGACATGAACGCCTTCCTCGCCGGCGACATCGACGCGGCGCAGGCGATGACCTACAACGAGTACGCCCAGGTCCTCGAGACGCTCAACCCGGACACCGGCGAGCTCTACCAGCCCGAGGACCACAACGTCATCGACTGGAACGACGTCGGCACGGCCATGCTCCAGGACGCCATCTGGGCCTCGACCGACCGGCTCGACGACCCGGCCTACGCCGACCAGACGGTCGCCTTCATCAAGGCCTCCATCAAGGGCTGGGCCTACGTCCGCGACAACCCCGAGGCCGGCGCCGCGGCGGTCACCGCGGCAGGCTCACAGCTCGGCACCAGCCACCAGCTGTGGATGACCAACGAGATCAACAAGCTCATCTGGCCCTCCACAAACGGCGTCGGCGTCATCGACGAGGCCGCCTGGGACCAGACGGTCGAGATCGCTCTCAACACCGAGAACGAGACCGGCGCGACCATCATCACGAAGGCGCCGCCCGAGGGCGCATACACCAATGCCTACCGCTGAGACACTACTTCAAAGAAAAAGACAGGCAAACAAATAGCCAACTCGATCAAGGCTGCACCTTGACGATTGGTTACTACAAGAATCACCCGACGGCCATCACGCCGCTTCCCATCAAATTGGGCACCTCCGGCGGTGCCAAGACACTGGTGGTTTCGAGCCAGCAAATCGGGGTCGATGTGCTCGGTCAGCACGTTTACGGTGCGCCGGCCAATGGCATTACCAAGCTCTACGCCCAGTTGCTGGCGGCGAAACTCAACAAGCTCAAAGGAGCCAGTTCCTCCGTGGTGGATGCGACGATCAGCAGTGCCGACACCTTCTTGGCCGCCTACAACCACAACGACTGGAGCTACCTCACTGCGGCGCAGCAGGCGTCCGTGTTGGCTTGGCACTTGGCCTTGGATAACTACAACAACGGCATCACTGGCCCGGGCCACTGCGGTTCCACCGAGTGTGCGCGGGCTTTGACCGCCACGGCAACGCCGGGCAACGCTCAGGTTCGCCTGGGTTGGTCGGCCAGCCCGGAAGCAACCAGCTACAACATCTTCCGCTCGGTCACCCCGAATGGTCCTTACACGACCATCAAGTCTGGCCAGACGGGCACCAACTATCTGGACACCACGGCGGTCAACGGAACGATCTATTACTACGTGATCGCGGCCGTGAAGAGCGGCGTGGAAATCACGGACTCCGACGAAGTGAGCGCCGTTCCCTCGGCCGGCGTGCCCAGTCCCTGGAGCACGAAGGACATTGGCACGGTCATCGCGACGGGTGGCGCTCATCAGGCGAGCGGCACGTTCACCGTGGTCGGCTCCGGCAATGACATTTGGAACACGGCCGATGCGTTCCGCTACGTGTATCAAACGGCCAGCGGCGATTGCACCGTGGTCGCCCGTGTCGGCAGCATCGGCAACACCGACCAGTGGGCCAAGGCGGGCGTGATGATTCGCGAGACGCTCAACGCGAACTCGGAGCACGCCTCCACGTTC
>NZ_JANPEO010000515.1:0-3484 GCF_031422975.1 Nocardioides sp.
CCCCGACTCGATGCGATCGGGCAGCCCTAGAGTGGCGCCGTGGACTTCTACTCCGCCTACGCCCAGGGCTTCGCCCGGGTCGCGGCCATCACGTTGCCGGTCGCGATCGGCGACCCGGCGACCAACGCCGAGCGCATCGTCGAGCAGGCGAGGGCAGCCTCCGCGGAGCACGTGGCGGTCGCGGTGTTCCCCGAGTTGTCGCTGAGCGGCTACTCGATCGACGACCTCTTCCTCCAGGACCCGTTGCTCGACGCCGTGCGAGACGCACTCGACGAGATCGTCGGGGCCAGCGCCGACCTGCTCCCCGTCCTGGTGGTGGGTGCGCCGCTGGTCAAGGGCAACCGCGTCTACAACTGCGCGGTGGTCATCCACCGTGGCGAGGTCCTCGGCATCGCACCGAAGGCCCACCTCCCGACCTACCGCGAGTTCTACGAGCGTCGCTGGTTCGCGCCGGGCGACGACCAGCACGGGCAGTTCCTGACCCTGGGCGGCGAGGAGATCCCCTTCGGCCCCGACCTCATCTTCTCGGCCACGGACGTCGACGGCCTCCTGCTCCATGCCGAGATCTGTGAGGACATGTGGGTGCCCATCCCGCCGAGCGCGGAGGCCGCCCTCAACGGCGCGACCGTGCTTGTCAACCTCAGCGGCAGCCCGATCACGGTGGCCCGGGCCGAGGACCGCCGTCTGCTCGTGCGGAGTGCGAGCGCACGGTGCAATGCGGCGTACCTCTATGCGGCCGCGGGTCAGGGCGAGTCGACCACCGACCTGAGCTGGGACGGCCAGACGCTGGTCTACGAGTGCGGCGACCTGCTCGCCGAGGGCGAGCGGTTCCCGGCCGGGGCCGTGCGCACGGTCGTCGACGTCGACCTCGACCGGCTGCGGCAGGAGCGGCTGCGACAGGGCACCTTCGACGACAACCGGCGCGGCGCGGGCGGCGACGACGAGTTCCGCGTCATCGAGTTCGCCCTCGATCCGCCGGTGGGCGACATCGGCCTGCTCCGCAAGGTCGACCGCTTCCCCTTCGTCCCCGACGATGCCGAACGGCTCGCGCTCGACTGCTACGAGGCCTACAACATCCAGGTCTCCGGTCTCGAGCGTCGCCTGGAGTCGATCGGGCAGCCGAAGGCGGTCATCGGCGTCAGTGGCGGCCTCGACTCCACGCACGCCCTCATCGTGGCGGCCAGGGCCATGGACCGGCTCGGCCGGCCGCGCACCGACATCCACGCCTTCACGATGCCCGGCTTCGCGACCGGTGAGGCCACGAAGAGCTATGCCACGCGACTGAGCCGGGCGCTGGGCGTGACCTTCGAGACCCTCGACATCCGGCCCGCAGCCGAGCAGATGCTCAAGGACCTCGACCACCCCTACGCCGACGGTGAGCTGGTCTACGACGTCACGTTCGAGAACGTCCAGGCAGGGCTGCGCTACGACTACCTCTTCCGCCTGGCCAATCACCGTGGCGGCATCGTCGTCGGCACGGGGGACCTCTCCGAGCTGGCGCTCGGATGGTGCACCTACGGCGTGGGCGACCAGATGTCGCACTACACGGTCAACGCCGGGGTGCCCAAGACGCTCGTCCAGCACCTCATCCGCTGGGTCATCTCCAACGGCGAGTTCAGTGACGACACCAATGCGGTGCTCACCGAGATCCTCGAGCAGGAGATCACTCCCGAGCTGATCCCAACCGAGGAAGGCAAGAAGCCACAGGCCACCGAGGACATGGTCGGGCCCTACAACCTGCAGGACTTCGCGCTCTTCCACGTCGTCCGGCGTGGCTACCGACCACGCAAGATCGCGTTCCTGGCGTGGCACGCCTGGCGCGACGTGACCGCGGGGGAGTGGCCTCCCGGCTTCCCGGAGAAGGCCCACGTCGCCTACGACCTTGTCGAGGTGCGCAGGTGGCTCGAGGTCTTCCTGAGGCGGTTCTTCGCCAACCAGTTCAAGCGCAGCGCCCTGCCCAACGGGCCCAAGGTCAGCTCGGGCGGCACGATGAGCCCGCGCGGGGACTGGCGGATGCCGAGCGATGCCACGGGCACGGCCTGGCTGGCCGACCTGGCCTCGGTTCCGGACGAATGACGGGCTCGACAACTAACCGGCCCACCGGCGCGTCGTACCTCTGAACGCCCCTGACAGCGGAAGGTTTGCTCGTGTCCCGTCTCCCGGTCCGCCCCCTGGCCGGCGCGCTGATCGGCGCCCTGGTGATCGTGATGACGTCCGTGCTCGGCGCGGCGTACGCCAGTGCCGTGCCGGGTGACGCCACCCGTTCGGCCGCGATCGAGCTCGACACCGACCTCACCCTTCTCATCGCCAGGTGCGAGGGCTGCGTGATCACGTTGCTGTCCAACGACGGCGCCGACCCGATCTACTCCTCGGTGCCCGCGACGGTCATCGACGGCTCGGTCACGGTCAACCTGCCCTCGGCCCGCACCGCCGGCATGAGCGTCCGGGTCGAGCCCCCGTGGCTCACGACGGCGGTGGCCGCCGACACGTTCGTGGCGTGGCGCTACGCCGGCACCGCGATCGGCGCCCGCATTGGCTTCAAGCAGGCGCGGACGAAGCGCCGCGCCAGTGGCTGCTGGGCAGGCACCGTCAACGAGGCGGTCACGCTCACGGTCAAGGTGCGACGTGTCTGGTTCCACGCACGGCCCGGAGCGATCGCCTGGGCTCCGGTCACGGAGAGCACCGTGCCGCCCATGGAGCGCGTTCGCGACGGCGTGCTGGTCAGCGACGACGTGCTGGCCTGCGACCTCTACCCCTGAGGCCTCCACGTCGCTGCGCTGGTCCACCACGATGGCGGCGTCAGGGCGCCCAAGGAAACCCCAAGGTGGGGCTCCTAGGCTCGGTTGAGTGCCGGGACTGGCGGTGGCGCGCCCGACACGGTTGGGCAATGATGGGACCGGTCAAGCGTTCACCTAGGAGTTGTGCGATGGCCGTACTGAGCGATCCGGACCGTCCTGACGAGGGCCTGACCCGCCGCGCGTTCCTGCGCGTGTGCACCCTCGGGGTGGCGGTGCTCGCACTCGCGGCCGTCCTCCTCACTCCGACGACATCCTTCGCGCTGCCGACGGCCGGCTTCACCTTCACCCCGGCCTCGCCCACGACCGACGAGCCGGTGACGTTCACGTTCACGGGGACCTGCGACGCACCTCCCTGCCGGGTCCAGTGGCGCTGGTTCCAGCCGGGCGGCAGCAGCCGGGGCACCTCGATGGGCGAGGGGAACCAGATCGTGTACGCCTTCGCGGCGGCGGGCAGTTACGGGGTCGTCGTCCTCATCACCAACTCCCAGCCGACCCATGGCAGCGCGACGGCCACGCAGTACATCCTGGTTGCCGACCCTCCACCGCCACCACCGCCACCACCGCCGCCTCCACCGCCTCCGCCGCCGCCGCCGCCGGCAACCCCGCCGGCAACCCCGCCCGCACCGCCGCCGGCAACGCCACCCGCACCGCCGCCGCCGCCGGCAACGCCGCCGCCGCCACTCCAG
>NZ_JANPEO010000516.1:0-3323 GCF_031422975.1 Nocardioides sp.
TCTTGTCGGCCTCGACGACGCCCTGCGCGCGGGCGGTCGCATAGCTGTCGGCGGGCTTCGGGCTGATCTTGAAGTCGTCCTGATAGCGCGGGAAGCGGTCCAGGCAGGAGGCCTGCGGGCCCAGGGCAATGGGGAGCAGCCGCCAACCACGCGAGACCTGCGCCGCGACCCAGGTGGGCGAGAGGTTGGGTTGGACCCGGCAGGCGCGGGAGTCCCCGGAGATGTAGATGCCCACGGCGCGGAAAGGGGAATGGGCGATCCACGCGTCCATGGCTGCCTGGGTCGGCGCCACGCACTGGTCGAAGCCGAGGCCGGTGAAGTCGCCCGGCGTCGAGGCGGCGATCTCCGCCTTCCGCTCCGAAGCGCTGGCCAGGGCGGCTGCCCCGTCTCGCGAGTCGGTCGGGTGCGCGAGCAGCAGGGTGGGAATGCTGACGGCGAGAGCAAGCAGGGCGGTGCTCAGGGCGATGGCCGGTCGGCGCATGGTCGAGACTCCAGAAGCTGGGGAAGACGGGTCGCGAAAGGGCCACCCTACGTCCCACCAGTCACTTTCGTCACACCTTCGATCCCATCGAGCCGGGGAGGGCGACCACCGCAGGGACGCGGCAATCGGAGGAGCCTTCGGCCTTAGTAGATTGAGCCCGTGTCCGAGACCCAGGCTGCCCCCCGTACGACCACACTCGACACCGTCGCCGTCGCGTCCGGTGACCCCGAGCGTGACCAGCCGTGGGCGGATCTCGGCCTGAAGGCCGACGAGTACGCCACCATCCGCGAGATCCTCGGTCGCCGCCCGACCAGCAGCGAGCTCGCGATGTACAGCGTCATGTGGTCCGAGCACTGCTCCTACAAGTCGAGCAAGGTGCACCTCAAGCAGTTCAGCGAGATCCCCCAGGAGACGCCGATCGGAAAGCTGCCCCCCGCCAGCGGCGACAACGCCGGCGTCCTGGACATCGGCCAGGGCTACGCCGTGACCTTCAAGGTCGAGTCGCACAACCACCCGTCCTATGTCGAGCCCTACCAGGGCGCAGCGACCGGCGTCGGCGGGATCGTCCGGGACATCCTCGCCATGGGCGCGCGTCCGGTCGCGGTGATGGTCTCTCTTCGTTTTGGGCCGCTCGACCCTGATTCGTCTGGCGACACCCACCGCGTGCTGCCCGGGATCGTCGCCGGCGTCGGCGGCTACGGCAACATGCTCGGCCTGCCCAACATCGGCGGCGAGGCCGTCTTCGACGAGTCCTACCTCGGCAACCCGCTCGTCAACGCACTCTGCGTCGGCGTCCTCCGCCACGAGGACCTCCACCTCGCCAAGGCGTCCGGCGTCGGCAACCAGGTCATCCTGTACGGCGCCCGCACGGGCGGCGACGGCATCGGGGGTGTCTCCGTGCTGGCGTCCGAGACCTTCGACGCCGATGGCCCGGCCAAGCGTCCCTCCGTGCAGGTCGGCGACCCCTTCATGGAGAAGCTCCTCATCGAGTGCACGCTCGAGATCTTCGCCGCTGGCCTGGTCGCGGGCATCCAGGATCTCGGCGGCGCCGGACTGTCGTGCGCTACCTCGGAGCTGGCCAGCGCCGGCGACGGTGGCATGCACGTCGAGCTCGACCGCGTGCCGTTGCGCGACTCCAGCCTGGCGCCCGAGGAGATTCTGATGTCGGAGTCGCAGGAACGGATGATGGCCGTTGTCGAGCCCGCCGACGTCGACGCCTTCATGGCGATCTGCGAGAAGTGGGACGTCGAGGCCGTCGTCGTCGGTGAGGTCACCGGCACCGGACGGTTGCACATCGACTGGCACGGCGAGCGCGTCGTCGACGTACCCCCGCGCAGCGTGGCCCACGACGGCCCGACCTACAACCGCCCTTTTGCCCGGCCGAGCTGGCAGGACGCCCTCCAGGCCGACGGTGCGGACAAGCTTGAGCGACCCACCGACCTCCGAGCGACCCTGCTCCAGCTGGTCACCAGCCCGAACCTCTGCGACAAGGCCTGGATCACCGACCAGTTCGACCGCTACGTCCAGGGCAACACCGTGCTCTCGCAGCCCAGCGACAGCGGCATGATCCGGGTCGATGTCGACACCAACCTCGGCGTCTCCGTCGCCACCGACTGCAACGGCCGCTTCGCCAAGCTCGACCCGTACGCCGGGGCGCAGCTCGCGCTCTCCGAGTCCTACCG
This sequence comes from Nocardioides sp., assembly GCF_031422975.1. Taxonomy (GTDB): domain Bacteria; phylum Actinomycetota; class Actinomycetes; order Propionibacteriales; family Nocardioidaceae; genus Nocardioides. The sequence goes on from NZ_JANPEO010000516.1 coordinate 2,164, forward strand.
CAACGTCGCCACGGGCGGTGCGCGTCCACTCGCCATCTCCGACTGCCTCAACTTCGGCTCGCCCGAGGACCCCGACGTCATGTGGCAGTTCGCCGAGGCCTGCCGCGGGCTCAAGGACGCCTGCCTCGAGCTCGGCATCCCCGTCACCGGCGGCAACGTCAGCCTCTACAACCAGACCGGCGAGACCGCGATCCTGCCGACGCCCGTCGTGGCCGTGCTCGGTGTCATCGACGACGTCACCAAGCGCACGCCGACCGGCTTCGTGGCCGAGGGCGAGCGGGTGTTCCTGCTCGGCGAGACCCGCGACGAGCTCTCCGGCTCCGAGTGGGCGCACGTCGTGCACGCCCACCTCGGCGGTCTGCCGCCGAAGGTCGACCTCGCCGCCGAGCGGCACCTGGCCGAGCTGCTCGCCGAAGCATCGCGCGATTCAGTTGTCACCAGCGCTCACGACCTGTCCGACGGCGGACTGGCCCAAGCCCTGGCGGAATCCTCCTTCCGCAACGGGATCGGGGTCTCGGTCTCGGTGGCCGACGTGGCGGGTGGCGACGCCTTCGTTGCCCTCTTCGCCGAGTCCGTTGCTCGCGCCATCGTGACGGTGACCACCGACAACGTCGACCGCCTCCTCTCGCTGGCCCAGCAGCACGGCGTCCCGATCACCGAGCTCGGCCAGACCGGCGGCGCGCAGATCAGCATCGAGGGCGAGTTCACCCTCGACGTCGCCGAGGCGCAGGTCGCCTGGAGCGCCACGCTTCCCGACGGGCTGGGCTGAGCACATCGGCCTCGCCGGGGATATCCATGGGCGCGATGGCTCGGTCTGGCCGCGATTTTGAGCCATCGCGCCCATGGATATCCCGCCGCGTCGGTAGTCTCACCCCAGATGGCTGCCCTGACGCGGCGGACCGCGCTCGCGGCCGCCGGACTCCTCCCGCTCGCTGCGGCGTGCGCCAACGATGACAATCCTGGAGACGACCCGGTGCCAGATGGAGACGAGCGGCCGACCAGTGGAACGCTGCCCAACCATCCGCGGCTGAGCTACGGCCCGGACGCGTCGCAGTGGGTCGACCGCTACGACCCCGACGGCCCCAGCCGCGGCACCGTCGTCGTGGTCCACGGTGGCTTCTGGAAGGCCGAGTACGGCGCCGACCTCGGCGCGCCGCTGG